>NZ_KE992659.1:0-36654 GCF_000466465.2 Clostridium sp. KLE 1755 | reverse complement strand
AGCGTTGTAAAGGACACAACGCAAGGACCGGCGTTTTTATACGACCCTTACAGGAACCCTCCCACCGCCGCCCGCCCCATCCAAAAAGCCCCGCCACATCCCGGCCGCAGGCCCAAAGCCGCCCCACAAACCACACTCCCAACTGCCCGAGGCCGGTTTTAACACCCCCAAAATCCAACCATGCAACTACCTATCTATCCCGGTTGGTGCCATAAAAGGCACGGAAAAAATAAAATTTTTCTAAAATTGTGCCATAAATTACCTTTACAAATAAAAATTATCTGATATAATAGTAAAGCAACTGCTAATTATTAATACAATTTTGTGGGGAATGATACGAGAGGAGAAAGCATATGAGTTGTATGTGGGTATCTGTGTCTGACTGTAATCAGTCACACATATTTCAACTTACCCAGTTACTAAGGCAGGACAAGGATCTTCAGATCATTTTATCCTACGGGGCGCCTGGTGGAGACAATAGGGGGAGTGGCTCTGCACAAAGGCGTATTGAACGGCTTCTTTCAAGAATTGGAATGCCGTCGCATCTGAAAGGATATCAGTATCTTAAGACCGCTCTTGAGATCTGCCTTAATGACATGGAGGCGCTGGATGGAATTACCAAAAGGCTATATCCGGAGGTCGCCAAAAAGCACAAAACAACAAAGGAAAAAGTGGAGCATGCCGTAAGACATGCTATTGAGTCTGCCTGGAAACGGGGAGATGAAAGAGAACATAAAAATCTGTTCGGTTATTGTCAGACGGAAGGAAAACGTCCGACTAATGCTGAATTTATTACAAGAATGGCGGATTATCTTTTACATGACACAACTTCATTTCTATCCTGATAACGAGGAACAGGAGGACTTAGAAGGTGCGCAGAAAAGAAAATCAGGGATATAGAGAAAAAGATCTAAAGAGCGTCTGGAATCGGCAACCGGGCGCTTTTCTTGTGCTCAAAAAAAGGAAAGTGAACATTGTTTGTTTGTGAATAATGCATATTGTGGTTTGAATTTGTCGGTGGTATACTTAGTTGATATGGGCAATATGACAAACTGATTTGAAAAGAATGGGCATATTGACGATATAAAGGCAGGAGGTAGCGTATGGAAAAAGCCGTAGATGAAGTGATCAGCAGGCTGGCGGAGATTGAAGATACTGCCAACCGGATGAATGAAGCGGTAGAAGTTCGAAAGAAAGAAATTTCTGCCGAAATGGAGGCGAAAACAAAGGATTTCGATGACAGGCTGGCTGCTGAGACGAAACGCAGGCTTGATGAACTGCAGCAGAAGCTTGAAAAAGAAAAAGAAGAAGCGCTCGCCGGCCTGAAGGAGGAAACAGCGCAGCGGCTGGAGAATCTGCAGCGCAAGTATGACAGGGAACACGAAAAAATGAGTGACGGGCTTGTGAAGGAAATGGTCCGTATCTGAAAGGACAGGTATTATGAGTTTATTCCGTTACAGCGGGCTATCCACGAAGGTGAAGGCCATGAAGGGCCGTCTGCTTTCGCCGGAGCAGTTCCGTGAAATGAGTGATCTGCACAGCGTACCGGAAGTCCTTTCTTATTTGAAAAAAATGCCTTCTTATGAGAAGGTGTTGGCTGACAAGGATGAGGCTCATCTGCACAGGGGTGCGGCGGAAGCGTTGGTAAAGCAGTCGCTTTATTATGATTTCGGCAAGCTGTACCGGTTTGCTGATTTGGAACAGAGAGTTTTCCTTGAGGATTATTTCATGCGCTATGAAGTAATCTTTCTGAAAAATGTGCTGCGTTATCTGTTTGACAGTAACGAGGACAGGGCGGATATTGATTTGTCTGCCTATCAGGCGGTGTTTGAGAGGCATTCGGAAATGGATCCCAATGTGCTGATGCAGGCGGAAAGCGTGGAGGGCCTGATTGGGCTGCTCCAGGAAACCATCTATGGAAAAACGCTGGAGATGGTCGGCCGGTCAGGGAAAGCGAATCTTTTTGATTATGAGAGCGCCCTGGATATGCTTTTTTTCAAACAGCTCTGGCTGGATGCCAGGAAGCATCTGAAGAAGGCGGATCTGCAGGTGATCCAGAGGTCGGCGGGGCTGGAGGCAGACACGCTGAATATCCAGTGGATCCACAGGGCGGGAAAGTATTATCATATGGCGCCCGCCGATATTTATGAATTCCTGATTCCCATCCACTACAGGCTTTCCACTTCCCAGGTGAAGCAACTGGTGGAGGCGGAAAGCGCCAAGGATTTCATGGATGTGTTGCAGGGCACCGTTTACGGAAGGGATATGCAGGAGGCGGGCACAGCCCAGCTGGAGGGCATCTGCGGCCGGCTGATGGACAAAGTGCATGCACTGAATCTGCGCACACAGCCCTATTCTGTAGCCTGTCTGGATACATACCTGTACCAGAAGGAGCAGGAGGTCAATAAGGTAATTAAGGTAATAGAATGCGTCCGCTACGGCCTGGCCGCAGAACGGATTAAGGAATATCTGGCGTGACTGTGAAGGGACTGGACAGTTACGCCTGTACAGGAGGTGTGAGCAGTGGTAGAAAAAATGAAGTTTATCAGCATCGTCGGACCAAAGGAAGAGATTGACAGGGTGACCTCCCAGTATCTTTCCCGGTACGAGATTCAGCTGGAGAATACTTTATCAGAGCTTAAAGATCTTAAAAATATCACTCCCTGTGCGGACAGCAATCCTTACCGGGGTGTGTTGGCCAGGGCGGAAGAACTGGCCGGCCGCGTCCGGGAGATTGGGAACGCTGCGCCGTCGGGAAAAAGAATGGAAACGCAGGCTGCTGTTGCCCTGACTGAGGAGCTTTATGCAGAACTGGAAAAATGCAGGGCGCAGAAAAGCGGGCTGGAAGCCGAGCGGAAAAAAGTTGTGGAGCTGCTGGTGAATATCAGGCCATTCCAGAATCTGCATTATGATGTGGCGTCCATTCTTCATTTCAAGCATATTAAATTCCGTTTCGGGAAAATTCCTGTGGAATCCTATTCCAAACTGAAGGAATATCTGATGGATGATATCTGCACCATCTTTGATGAATGCGGAAGAGATGAGAATTATATCTGGGGCGTTTATTTCGTCCCTGCCGCGGAAGAAGAGAAGGTGGATGCGGTTTATGCATCCCTTCATTTTGAGCGTACCTTCATTGATGATGATTATGAAGGCACGGTGGAGGAAGCGTTCGAAGCCCTGACCAGACGGCAGAAGGAGCTGGAGGAGAGCCTTGCACAGATAGAGGATTCTTTTCAGGAAAAGCTCATGGCGCGTGGGGGAGAGATGCTTGCTGCCGCCGAAACGATTTCTGACAGCGCGGAATATTTTGATGTGCGCCGCTTAGCAGCCTTTACGAAGGCAAAGGACACGGTTTTCTTCATCCTCTGCGGCTGGATGACCAGGGAAGATGCGGAACGGTTCGAAAAGGAAATCGAAGGGGATGCCGATGTTTTCTGCATGGTGGAGGACGGCAAGAACGAAAGCCTGGAAAACAGATTCCGCAAACCGCCCACAAAGCTGAAGAATCCCAGGATTTTCAAACCCTTTGAAATGTTTATCCGGATGTACGGCCTGCCGAATTATCAGGAATTTGATCCCACGATATTTGTGGCGGTGACCTATTCTATCATATTCGGAGCCATGTTCGGGGACGTGGGACAGGGGCTGTGCCTGTTTATCGGCGGTATGCTTCTGTATAAATTCAAAAAGCTCAATCTGGCGGCCATTGTGGGAAGCTGCGGTATTTTTTCCACGATATTCGGTTTCTGCTTCGGCAGTGTGTTCGGATTTGAGGATGTGATTGAGCCGTTGTGGCTGCGGCCTACGGAGGCCATGACCACGCTGCCCTTTATCGGGAACCTGAATACGGTTTTCGTGGTGGCGGTGGCGCTGGGCATGGGGCTGGTGATCCTGATGATGGTTTTCCACATCATCAACAGTCTGCGCGCAAAGCAGCTGGGTGAGGCATTGTTTGATACCAACGGCGTGGCCGGGCTGGTATTTTACGGTGCGGTTGCCGCAGTGGTGGTCCTGTATATGACAGGAAATGCCCTTCCGGCAGGAATCGTGCTTGTTGTGATGTTCGTGGTGCCGCTTCTGGTGATTGCCTGCAAGGAGCCGCTGACGAACAAGCTGAACAAAAAGAAGGAGCTGATTGAAGGCGGAAAGGGAATGTTTGTGGTACAGGCATTTTTTGAAATGTTTGAAGTGCTGCTCAGCTATTTTTCCAATACGCTTTCCTTTGTCCGTATCGGCGCCTTTGCGGTGAGCCACGCCGCCATGATGCAGGTGGTCATGATGCTGGCTGGCGCGGAAAACGGGGGAACCCCCAATATTATCGTAGTTATTATCGGCAACCTGATCGTACTGGGCATGGAAGGCCTGATTGTTGGAATCCAGGGCCTGCGTCTTCAGTATTATGAATTTTTCAGCCGTTTCTATAAGGGCGACGGCAGGGAGTTCAAGCCGTATGCGAAGGCGGCAAAGAGCAGCTGATGCACAGACGGGGCGGCTTTGGCAAATCGTTCAAAAAAAGCTGTACCACATAAAAAAGCTACACCACATAAAAACTGATTGATTTTAAGGAGGTCATTATCATGGCAAAAGTTTTGTTATTCACAGCATTGATTTTAAGCATTGTAGTTCCTTTCAGGATGTATTTTAAAGGGGAGAGAAGCAAAAGAAGATATAAAATCTCCCTGGCGGTGAATGCGCTGGCATTCTTCGGCCTGATGCTCGGCGCCGGACTTGTGATGTTCGGAGGCAACGCCTTTGCAGCGGAGACCGCAGGGACGGCAGCGGCTGCTGCAGGAACCGCAACAGGCCTTGGCTATCTGGCTGCCGGCCTTTCCATCGGCCTTTCCTGCGTGGGCGGCGGTATCGCCGTAGCCAGTGCGGCAAGCGCAGCGCTGGGCGCAATCAGTGAAGATTCCTCCATCCTTGGTAAGTCCCTGATTTTCGTAGGTCTTGCCGAAGGTGTCTGCCTGTACGGTCTGATCATTGCCTTCATGATCCTTGGTAAGCTGTAATGAAAATGTATCTTATCAGCGACAACATTGATACCTACACCGGCATGAGGCTTGCCGGCGTAGAGGGTGCGGTGGTTCATGAGAAACAGGAGCTGAAGGCAGAAATCGACAAGGTGCTTGCCGATAAGGAAATCGGTATCCTGCTTCTTACGGAAAAATTCGGAAGGGATTTTCCGGATGTCGTCAACAATGTGAAGCTGAATTGTAAAGTGCCGCTTGTGGTTGAGATACCTGACAGGCATGGTACCGGCCGGAGGTCGGATTTTATCACGGCGTATGTAAATGAGGCAATCGGTATCAAGCTGTGACGGGCAGGGCTGCGCAGCGGCAGCGAGTTATAGGAGGAAGGCTTTATGACAACAGAGGAAAAGTTAAAGCATTTTCTGGATGTGACGACAGAGAGCACCAACGCCAGAAATGCCAAAATCCTTGAGGATTATACAAAGGCCCTGGAAAAGGCGTTTGAAGAACATAAGGAAGAAAGCACCAGGAAGGCAGAGCTTCAGGTAAAGCTTTCCGAGGACAGCTTTAAGAAAAAGCAGAATACCGAAATTGCCAGGGCGCAGCTGGGAATCCGGGAAAAGGTGAGCGAGCTTTCGGAAGAGCTGAAGGCAAAGCTTTTTACCGAGGTACGGGATAAGCTGGAGCGCTATATGGACACCAGGGAGTACCAGGATTATCTGGTGGCGGAAATCCGGAAGGCGAAGCAGTTTGCAGGCGATGAGGAGGTGCTCATCTATATTGATCCCGCCGATTCCGGCAAGCTGAACTCTCTTGCCTCCATGACCAACACAACGGTTGAAGTGAGCAAATACGGGTTCGGCGGAGGCATCCGTGCATTGATCCGCACCAGGAATATACTGATAGACCAGTCCTTTGAGACGAAGCTGAAGGAAGCGGAAGAGGCGTTTGTATTCAAAAGCTGATGCGTGTGCTGCGGCTTACGGGATATGCTCCTGATAACCGCCGCAGGCTGTAAAAGCGGCAGAAAGAGAGAGCTTGTAATGGAAAGAACAGGAAAGATTTATGGTATCAACGGGCCTGTTATTACGATAAAAGGCGATGTTGGTTTTTCAATGGGGGAAATGGTCTATGCAGGGGAGGAACGGCTGATAGGCGAGGTGATTTCCCTGACAAAGGAATTTACAACAATCCAGGTATATGAAGAAACCTCAGGAATGAAGCCCGGTGAAATCATTACGGGAACAGGAGCCACGCTGTCCGTAACGCTGGCCCCCGGCATCCTCAATAATATTTTTGACGGTATCGAACGGCCTCTTTCCGAGGTGGCGAAGGTATCAGGTGATTTTATCAGCAGGGGCTTCGCCGTGGATTCCCTGGATGTGCATAAGGAATGGGATACCACCATGGTGGTGAAGAAGGGTGATAAGGTCTACGGCGGAACCATTATCGCCGAGGTGCCGGAAACCCCTGCCATCATCCATAAGGTGATGGTGCCTCCAGGCATGGACGGATATCTTGTAAGCGTGGCTGCGGACGGTAAATATACCATCAATGACACGCTGGCTGTCCTGCAGAAGGCGGACGGCACGGAGGTGAACCTGACCATGGTGCAGAAGTGGCCCATCAGGCGGCCCCGCCCTTCAGCGAGAAGGTTTCCGGTTTCCCAGCCGTTAGTGACAGGGCAGAGAATCCTGGATACGCTGTTTCCCATTGCCAAGGGAGGTACGGCGGCAATTCCCGGCGGCTTCGGCACGGGGAAAACCATGACGCAGCATTCCATTGCCAAATGGTCGGATGCGGATATTATCATATATATCGGCTGCGGCGAGCGGGGTAATGAAATGACGGAGGTCCTGGAGGACTTTTCCAAGCTGATCGATCCCAAGTCGGGCAATCCCCTGATGGACAGGACCGTACTTATCGCCAATACCTCCAACATGCCTGTGGCAGCCCGTGAGGCCAGCGTTTATACAGGCGTGACATTGGCGGAGTATTACAGGGATATGGGGTATCATGTAGCCATCATGGCGGACTCCACCTCCCGTTGGGCGGAGGCGCTTCGTGAGCTTTCCGGACGTCTGGAGGAAATGCCCGCGGAGGAAGGCTTCCCGGCATATCTTGCCAGCCGTCTGTCCGCTTTTTATGAAAGAGCGGGTATGGTTCAGAACTTAAACGGCACGGAGGGAAGCGTTTCCATTATTGGTGCGGTATCCCCCCAGGGCGGCGACTTCTCCGAACCGGTAACGCAGAATACAAAGCGTTTTGTCCGCTGCTTCTGGGGGCTGGATAAGGCGCTGGCCCATGAGCGGCATTTCCCGGCCATCAGCTGGCTGTCCAGCTACAGTGAATACCTGCCCGATCTGGCCAGTTGGTATGCGGACCATGTGGGGAGCGATTTTATCGATAACAGGAACCAGCTGGTTTCCATTCTGACCCAGGAGAGCAGCCTGATGGAAATCGTCAAGCTGATCGGTGGCGATGTGCTTCCCGATGATCAGAAGCTGACCCTGGAAATTGCCAGAGTGATCCGCCTGGGCTTCCTGCAGCAGAATGCGTTCCATCCGGAGGACACCTGCGTGCCCCTGGCAAAGCAGAAGCTGATGATGGAAACAATACTTTATCTGTACCAGAAATCAAAGGTCCTGATTTCCATGGGTATGCCCATGTCCGTGCTGAAGGAGGATCCGATTTTTGACCGGGTGATTTCCATTAAGTTCGATGTGGAAAATAACAGGCTGGACAAATTTGATGATTATAGAAAGGCAATCGACAAATTCTACGATGATGTCATTGCCAGAAATGCGTAAAGGAGGCACGTCATGGCAGTAGAATATTTGGGCCTGAGCAGTGTGAACGGCCCGTTTGTAGTATTGGAAGGCGTACAGGGAGCTTCCTTTGACGAGGTGGTGGAAATTACCTCCACAGGAAACGACGGCCTGCAGGAAAAGAAGCTGGGCCGTGTGGTGGAAATCAATGATGATAAAGCGGTGATACAGGTTTTCGAAAAGACGGAAAACCTGTCCCTGCAAAATACCCATACCCGTTTTACCGGACGTCCCATGGAGATCGGCCTGTCGGAATCCTTACTGGGAAGAACCTTCAACGGCATCGGGGAGCCCATCGATAACCTGGGCGAAATCGTGGCGGAAAAAAAGGCGGATGTAAACGGCAAGCCTTTGAATCCGGTGAGAAGGGAATATCCAAGGAACTATATCCGGACCGGGATCTCCGCAATTGACGGCCTTACCACGCTGATCCGTGGGCAGAAGCTTCCTATTTTTTCCGGAAACGGACTTCCCCATGACCAGCTGGCCGCGCAGATCGTGCGTCAGGCGTCCCTGGGAGACAATTCCGATGAAAAATTCGCTATCGTATTTGCGGCCATGGGTGTAAAATACGATGTGGCGGAATATTTTAAAAGCACCTTTGAGGAAAGCGGCGTATCCGATCATGTGGTGATGTTCCTGAATCTGGCGAATGACCCGGTGGTGGAAAGGCTGATTACCCCCAAGGTGGCGCTCACCGTGGCGGAATATCTGGCTTTTGAGAAAAATATGCACATCCTGGTAATTCTGACGGATATGACTTCCTTTGCGGAGGCCATGCGTGAGGTTTCCTCCAGCAAGGGGGAAATCCCTTCCAGAAAGGGTTATCCGGGCTATCTGTACAGCGAGCTTGCCACCATTTACGAGCGCGCAGGCATTGTGGAGGGCGTGGACGGCTCTGTAACGCAGATTCCCATTCTTACCATGCCCAATGACGATATTACCCATCCTATCCCGGACCTGACCGGGTATATTACAGAGGGGCAGATCGTCCTGGACAGGGAGCTGAACGGAAAAAGCGTATATCCTCCTATCAATGTGCTGCCTTCCCTTTCCCGTCTGATGAAGGACGGCATCGGGGAAGGGTATACCAGGGCGGATCATCAGGACGTGGCCAATCAGCTTTTCGCTTCTTATGCGAAGGTGGGAGACGCCAGGGCGCTTGCCAGCGTTATCGGTGAGGATGAGCTTTCCCCTCTGGACAAAAAATATCTGGAGTTCGGCAAGGCCTTTGAGGCTCATTTCGTGGGCCAGGGGCAGGATGAAAACCGTACTATTCAGGAAACCCTGGATATCGGCTGGAAGCTACTGCATATGCTGCCCAGGGAAGAGCTGGATCGTGTGAATACCAAGATTCTGGAACAGTACTACCCGGCGGAGGAAAAAGAACAGCAGCCGGCATGACGGCAGTTTTGGCATTTGAACTGCATCCGGCACTGTTTTTGCAGGAATGCCGCAGTACTGTGAAGAAAGGAGGTAGCACATGGCGGAGAAGAATATTTTCCCTACCAAGGGAAATCTGATCATAGTGAAAAATTCCCTGGAGCTGGCAAAACAGGGATATGAGCTGATGGATAAGAAGCGGAATATCCTCATCAGGGAGCTGATGAACCTGAACGAGGAAGCCAAGGCCATCCAGTCCGAAATCAATGAGACCTTTACCAACGCCTATGAGGCCCTTCAGCAGGCAAACATTGAGGTAGGCATCCATTATGTCCAGGAAATTTCCCATGCTGTGCCCATCGAAAGCTCCATACGGATTAAAACCAGGAGCATTATGGGAACGGAAATTCCCAAGGTGGAGTACACCCCGGAGGATGCCGGTCCCAGCTATGGTTTTTACAGCACCAGGGAATCGGTGGACAGGGCCAGGGAGGGCTTCCTGAAGGTAAAGGATCTGACGATAAAGCTGTCCATGGTGGAAAATGCGGCCTATCGCCTGGCCATGAATATCCGCAAGACGCAGAAGCGGGCCAATGCGCTTAAAAATATTACCATCCCTACGTATACGGTTCTTGTAAAGGACATCAGCAATGCGCTGGAGGAGAAGGAAAGAGAAGAATTCACCAGACTGAAGGTTATTAAACGGAATATGAATAAGAAAGCATAACGGTTCCGGGTATCGGGGCTGTTATGGAAAATCCCAGGAGGCCGGATGAAAGAAATTACGAGAATTCCCCTGGAGGGGCTGCATAATACAAGAGATTTAGGCGGTTTTGAAGCGGCGGACGGCAGGCATATACGGCCGAAGAAGCTGCTTCGCAGCGGCCAGCTTGCCGGTATGACTAAAAAGGATCAGCGGGTTTTGCTGGAAGAATACAGGCTTCGCACGGATGTGGATTTCAGGACCGGCCAGGAAAAGGTGGAGGCGCCGGATCCGGTGCTTCCCGGCGTAGAGTATGTGGAGAATCCCATACTCAGCGATCAGGCCATAGGCATTACGCGGGAGAAATCCGCGGAAACTGATATGATGAAAATGCTGGTGCAGAAAATGAGCAGCAGTGAAACAGCGGCTGAAGAATATATGGACGGGCTGTACCGTGACCTGGTGATGGAGCCTTTTTCCAGGCAGCAGTACAGGCACTTTTTTGAAATCCTTCTTTCCCATGGAGAAGGCGCCCTGCTCTGGCACTGCAGCGCCGGTAAGGATCGTGTAGGCGTGGGCACGGCATTGCTGCTTTCGGCGCTGGGCGTGCCGCGGGAAACCATTGTCAGGGATTATATGATGGTGAATGAATTTACCGGGGACGTGGTGGAAGGCCATCTGGAAAAGCTGAAGGAACGCCTGCATAATCCACAGCTTATCAACTGCCTCCGGGAGCTGATGCAGGTGAAGGAGAGCTATATTTACAGTGTATTCGCCGCCATCGATGAAAATTTCGGCGGGATGGAGAATTTCCTGAAAACGGAAATGGGGCTGGACGGCGGAAGGCTGGAGCTACTCAGGGACAGGTATCTGGAGTAGAAGCGGTGTGCGGGTATCTGTATTGGTGCAGTTGATAAAAATATTATAAAATTTTTGAGAAAACGTGTTTCCAATGGCGGAGGGCGTTTTCTTTTTTATTTCTCTTTTAGTTGGTAGCCTTTTCTTGTCAATCATTTTAGGCATTTGAACAAAGAGTTTTGCATTGTGTCATCCTGCTGCAATTACTTGCACTCAGGAATGGTTAAAAGTATAATGTATATGAAGAAGGATATGTGGAAGCATCAATATATGGAGACATACAGTAGTTGAATGAAGTTCATATTTGGAGACTTAAGGAAAATTGATTTTGGTGTAATGGTTACATTGGGGGAGGAAATAAATTGAGCATACAATCGGATATTGAAATGCTTTCTATTCAGGCAATGGAGACTTACGCAAAAAGAAACCATATTACCGGTGAAGAAGCGATAAACATTTTTTATCGGTATCAGGTGTTTGAGAAAATTATGATTCAGCATGAGTATCTTCATCAGGTTGGTTTTGAGGAAGTGATGAATTATGTAGAACAAATTATTCAGGAGGATTTGCATAGTCTTACCGTATTTCATGGAACAACGAAAAGATTTGAACAGATAGACTTGAATAAATCTCATAACAGAAGAGATTTTGGGGTGGGATTTTATACTACGATTCTTGAAAACCAGGCCAGGGAATGGGCCTATAGGCTCAGTCTCCGGGAAAAATCGAAAGGTTATTATGTATATCAGTATTCTTTTGAGGAAGGAGATTTGCTTAATATAAAGCGATTTGATGGGTTAAATAAGGAGTGGCTGGAATTTATCAGAAAAAATCGTTCTATTGGAGGATTACAGCATAACTATGATGTCGTAATTGGCCCGGTAGCTGACGATAATACGATGGAGACAGTTCAGTTATATATTTCAGGTATTTTGACTGCAGATGAGGCGGTTGGAAGACTCAGATATAATAATGTTAATAATCAGATATCATTTCATAATAAAAAGGCATTGGAAAGTTTAAAATTAGTAAGGAGGACGTTCTATGAGTGATGTGATTTATACATTTCAGGGGAAAGATATAACGATGAATGTATGTATTCAAATCAGGGCGGTAGTCGATATTCTGCAGGAAAATTTAAAGATAACTTTTGAAGAGGCGATGCTGCGGTTTTATTGTTCGAAAACATATAGGATTCTGCAGGAAACAGAAAATGCTCTTTGGGCTGAATCGGCTGAATATATTGCAGACAGATATTTTGCCGAGATGGCATAGGATCGGGTATATCAGAGACGGCCAGTATTTCGTATCCTGACAGGGAAAAACAGTGGAGAGCTGGAATGATGTAATATAGGCATTCTATGAAAGGTATCCGCTTTCCGTCGTTGCCAATGAATGGTGCTATTCCTCCGGCAGCAGGGTGATGGAGGCGCAGTGCATTGCGCTGGCTGTAAAAAAGTGATTCAGGAATGCCGGCATAAAACGCCGGAGTCGTTACAGTCTCCGGACTGAGGATAAAAAAAGGAAGGGAAAGGTATGGACAACACAATCAGGATTACAGGAAAAATGAGGGAAGCAGTGAAGCTCCCCATGTGTGGAAAAGATAGTCAGGGAAATCTGTATGAGGTGGATAACTTAAGCCTGATGAAAAACGGCAGACGTTTTCTGCCGGTGATGGGGGAGTTTCATTTTTCCAGATATGAGCCGGAGGACTGGGAGGAAGAACTGCTGAAGATGAAAGCGGGCGGCATCACGGTGACGGCAACCTATGTTTTCTGGATCCACCATGAGGAAAGGCGCGGTGAGTGGGACTTTGGCGGCTGCCGTGATCTGCGGGGCTTTCTGGAGACCTGCCGCAGAGTTGGCATGCAGGTGTGGCTGCGCATCGGGCCCTGGGCCCATGGGGAATGCCGCAACGGCGGGTTCCCGGACTGGCTGACGGAAGAATTCGGCAGCAGGCTGCGCAGCAATGATCCCGGCTATCTGAAGGAGGTGCGCCGCCTCTATCAGAAGATCGGGGAGCAGGCGGCAGGAGAGATGGCAAAGGACGGAGGCCCAATTATAGGCATCCAGCTGGAAAATGAATACGGACACTGCGGAGGCGGCCCTTCCTCCCAGGAGGAATGCATGGAGCATATGCGCACGTTGAAAAGGATGGCGCTGGAAGCCGGAATGGAGGTTCCTTATTATACCTCTACCGGATGGGGCGGTGGTATCGTTGTGGACGGAGATACACTTCCGGTGCTGGGCGGCTATGTGGATGCGCCCTGGGCGGAGCATGTGCAGGAAATGCCCGCCAGCGCCAACTTTTTATTTTCGTCCTATAAACAGGATGAAAATATCGGTTCCGATCTGAAGAGACAGGAGAGCAGGCAGTTTACCTTTGACATCAGCAGAAATCCTTATCTGACCGCAGAGCTTGGCGGCGGGCTGCAGCCAACCTCTCACAGAAGAACTTATCCCTGGCCGGAAGATATTGAAGCCCAGGCGCTCTGTATGCTGGGCGGCGGGGCCAATCTGCTGGGATATTATATGTACCACGGCGGCATCAATCCGGAGGGAAAGGAAACAACCCTTCAGGAATCCAGGGCTACGGGGTATAATAATGATCTGCCGGTAAAAAGCTATGATTTCCAGACCTGTATCAGGGAATCCGGCGAGGTAAATGAAAGCTATGGAAGGCTGCGCAGGCTGCATCTGCTGCTCCAGGATTTCGGAGAAGAGCTGGCGGGGAGTGAAACCTGTTTCCCGGAAAAGCTTCCCGAGTCGCCGGAGGATTTACATACACTACGCACCACGGCCCGGGTGAACCCTGAGAGCCGGACAGGCTTCCTTTTTATTAATAATCATCAGAGAAAGCGCCGGATGGAGGAACGGAAGGATGCGGCCGTAAAGCTGGTTTTCCCGGAAAGGGAGCTGGTGATTGACCATCTTTTCCTGAAGCCGGGAAGCTGTGCGGTGATTCCTTTTTCCCTGCCTGTGGGCGAGGCTTTTCTGGAAAAAACCAACGCTTCTTTGTTATGCCGTCTGGGCAGCAGGTACTTTTTCTATGGAAGTAAGGAAGTCTGTGAAAATCCTTTTTATCAGTGGAGAGGGGAAGCCGGGGATGTGGTCACGCTGACGGAGGAACAGGCGGCCAGGGCCTGCCGTCTGGGCGATGCGTTGTATGTGACGGAATATCAGGACAGCTGTCTGATAGAGCAGGAAGGAAAAATATATCTGATTTCCAGCCATGCACAGGAAAAGGTGATCTGTTATAGAGCGGAAGGCGGGCCGAAGGTTTTCACTGTGAAGGCGCAGGAGACAGATGTGCCTGTCCGCTTTACGCCGCTGGAGACGGATGCAGAAAACCGAGCGGGGAGCGAAGCTGTCGGTAAAGCTGCCGAATATTGTGAATATGAGGTGTGTATTGGGGCTGTTCCTGTGGATAAACTTCACCAGCTGTATCTGGAAGCGGATTATGTGGGCGACAGGGCGGAGCTTTATCTGGATGGCCGTCTGGCGGATGACTGGTTTACCAACGGAGAGACATGGCATGCGGCGCTGAAGCGCTTCGATTACCCTGTCAGCCTGGTGCTGCGGATATATTCCAGCGATAGTCCGATTCCCAATCCTTATGACAACCAGGTTTATTATGATCTTCCGGTGGAAAAGGGCTGCGCGCTGCGGGGAGTGAAGGCGGTTGCGGAATATAAAACAGAACTGTAAATTATATGCCGATAATTCAGAGAAATATAGAAGAAAAAAATATAGATAAGACCTGTAGGGCAGGTTGGCAAAAGAAGCTGGAGAAGGTCAGATTTTTCCGGCGGGTCAGCGGATGAGCCGGTGAAACAACACAGGAAACAGGAGCTTTTACAAATAAGGTAAAGGCTTCTGTTTTTTTGCCCGGGAAGCATTCCGTGCCCGAGAAATTCCCGGCAGCCGATGAACTGTCTGGGATTATGCTGTACAGACAGGCTGGGTATCCGGGCGGAGAGGCAATTGGGCGGCGATTATCCCGGAGATAAAATGAGGTATATTGTTTACCGTTTAGTCTCAGTGGATTATTGGTGGGGGCGGCTGAACTTATTGAATCGGCTTGAATTGGGGGGAGAGGGGGTTGCAAAATGGGTGGAAAGGCAGTATGGTAGAAGAACGTGGGAAATTAGCGGGGAGTTTTTGGGGCGTGGCTTTGGAACAGGGCTGCGATCTGGGAGCGGAGATAAAATGAAGGAGTTGAAGTTATGAAAAGTTCTGGTATGAAGATGTATATGAGTAAGACTTGGGTGGTATTTGTTTGTGCTTTGGTTTGCTGCTTTCTTTGGGGGAGCGCTTTTCCCTGTATTAAGATTGGATACAGTCTGTTTTCCATCGGTGCATCGGACAGCGCGTCACAGATCGTGTTTGCCGGAACCCGTTTTACGCTGGCGGGGATTCTTGTGATTCTTTTCGGGAGTCTGATAGGCAGGAAGCCGCTGGTGCCTGCCAGGACAAGTCTGCACATGGTGGTTAAGCTGGCTTTGGTACAGACAGTGGCGCAGTATATTTTCTTTTATATCGGCCTGGCCCATACCTCCGGGGTGAAATCTTCCATTATTGGCGCGTCGAATGTTTTTCTTTCGATTCTGGTGGCTGTGGTGGTGTTCCATATGGAAAAGCTTACGGCAAAAAAGGTGATTGGCTGTATCGCCGGCTTTGCAGGCGTGGTGATTATTAATCTGAGCAGCGGGAGCCTGGATATGAATCTGTCCTTTTTAGGGGAAGGATTTATTTTCCTCTCTGCGGTGAGCTATGCTTTTTCCTCTGCGTTAATCAAGCGTTATTCGGAAAACGAAAATCCGGTGACGCTGAGTGGCTATCAGTTCCTTTGCGGAGGAATATTGCTCACAGGATTCGGGCTGGCGATGGGAGGGCGCATCAGTTTGGCAGGCGCGGGACTTCCGGCGCTGGGGCTTCTTCTTTATATGGCGTTTATATCAGCGGCCGCGTATACGCTGTGGGGAATTCTTCTGAAATATAATCCGGTGGCGAGGGTTGCGGTGTTTGGATTTATGAATCCTGTATTCGGGGTTCTGCTTTCCGCGTTGTTTCTGGGAGAGAGCAGCCAGGCCTTTGGGCTTACGGGAGTGGCGGCTTTGCTTCTTGTCTGTGTGGGGATCATGATCGTAAACGGCTCGGCAGGCACGGCAAAAGAGAGGAGTCAGGATGAATTGGAAAGCGTTTGAAAAAACTGAGGCGTATATGCTTTCCTGTATGAATGACAGCGCCCATGATAAGGAGCATATTTACAGAGTGTTGTATACGGCGCTGGATATCGCGGCGTATGAGCAGGATGTGGATTACGAGATTTTAATTACGGCGTGCCTGCTGCATGATATCGGACGGGGAGAGCAGTTTGAGAATCCGACTTTGTGCCATGCGGCTGTGGGTGGTGATAAGGCATTTGCCTTCCTCATGGATTGTGGGTGGACGCAGGAGCGGGCCGGGCTGGTGAAGGAAGCGATTGCCGCGCACAGGTATCGTTCAAAAAACCCTCCTGTTTCGGTGGAAGCGAAGATATTGTTTGATGCGGACAAGCTGGATGTGACAGGGGCCATAGGGATAGCGCGGACATTGCTTTATGCGGGAGAGATGGGATGTCCTCTTTATACTATGAACAGTGACGGAAGTGTCAATGATGGTTCCGGAGACGGGGAGGATTGCTTTTTCAGGGAGTATAAGCGTAAGCTGGAAAAGTTATATGATCGTTTTTTTACAGAGCGGGGAACAAAGCTGGCGGTAAAGAGGCGGGCTGCGGCGGAAGCTTTTTACGGCAGTTTACTGATGGAGGCTGAGGGGACTTACCGGATGGGGAAGGAACGGCTTTCGGAGGTGCTAAAGGACTGTTAGCAGTGTGCAGAAGAATAAGCGGTATCATGGGATAAATGGAAATCCTATATAATTTTTTTGAAAAAGTGATGTAGGGGACAGAAATTGGGCAGTTGCCAGGGGAAAGCAGGATTCCGCCTGGCAGCTGTCTTATTTTTATGAGTCAGGAGTGGCTTTTACAAATTCTGATGGAGGCAGACTTATAAAATGAGATGGTGCTGCAATGCCGCATCATGTAAAAAAGCCGTACATGCATTGATATGATACCATATAATGCATGGCGGCTTTTTTTACAATATATAGCAACGTACTTCAATACTAAAAAATCGGTACAACATTAACAATTTCATTCTCTTCCACATCAAACTGCCATACGGAATGCCCCGGAATCCGGTGCTCTGTCAGGTAGAAATGGCCATCGAAGGAGGTGATATAGTAGGGGGTCCCGCCGCCTATAAAGTTATCATAAATGTCCTCATAACCGCCGGAAGCAAGGGAATGCAGGTCCTTTGTACGGATGAAGGTGGCATAATCCTGATTGAAATCCACATCGGTGGAAATGGTGATATAGTAATAGTCCTCTATTTTGGTCAGCTGGACCATCCCCGCAATTTCCGGGCTTACCGGATATTCCTCCAGGATTTTCAGATCCTTCAGCCGGGCGCGGATGATGGTGGAATTGCCGGAAACAAAATAAATTTCCTTTCCGATGATGGTGAAGGAGCGGACATAGACACCATTTAGTTTTTCTATGGAACGGACTTCCTTCAGGCCCATGCGCGTTGAATTTTTTTCCCGGGAAAAGACATACAGTTCACCGGTCATGGAGCTGAGCGCGTAAAAATAACCGCTTGTTTCATCATAAACGATATAGTGGGGGCGTATGCCAATATCGGAAAAGGTCTGGGTGTGGATAAACCGGCCGTCCTCTTTTTCGAATACCAGAATACGGTTATTTTCCGTATCATCCGTCACATATACCACACCGTCGCTGGCAATGGTGTGCCCGCGGTTGATTTCATCGGTCATAACCTCCCATTCGTTCAGTTCCCTGTCCAGGGAATCGCTGTAAATGATTTCATCGTGATAGCAGTCCACCAGAAAGTAGGTATCCTGCAGCTTAGTAATATAGGTGGGGACGCTCAGGTCAAAGTAGGGATTGACCGGTATGGGGATGTCCTTTTCGTCCTTGGCGGCCTCGCTGAGCTCTGAGAGCTGGAGGAAGGCTTCCTGTGTCCTGTTTCGGAAATAAAGCAGGACTCCGGCAGCTGTTACGATAAATAAGATTATAATACAGACAGGAAGAATATGAGGTTTCTTTTTCTTCATGTAAATTCCAGGCCTTTCATCAGAAGTAATAAGATTAAGTATAGCACAAGATGGACAGAGCGCAAAGAGGAGGGGATTGGATACTTTTGCAGCTTTTTATATACATACTTTATAAAGCAGATTCTTCAGGAACGGGAAGGCGGACAATCGCAATGGTGCCTTCCGGCATATTTTTTTCAAAGGAAAGTCCATAATCAGGCCCATAAAGAAGAGTGAGCCTGGAAGAAACATTATGTATTCCGTAGCCATGGCCGTTTTTTCCTTGAACAGCTCCTGCGTTCAGAATAAACTGAGGGGACTCCTTCATGCCGATCCCGTCGTCAGAGATACAGATCTTAATGGTTTTTCTATTTTCTCTTTCTATTCTTATGGACAGATGGCCTGGTATTTTTTTACTCTCCTGCAGGCCATGTGTGATCGCATTTTCTACCAGCGGTTGAAGTGTGGTTTTGGGAATCAGGTATTCCATTAAGGAGCTGTCAAAATCCTCTTCATAAAGAAATGTATCAGGAAAACGCAGTTTTTGGAGCCGGATATAGGAACGTACATGTTCTGTTTCCTCACGCAGAGGTATAAATTCTTTGCCGTTGCTCAGGCTGAGCCGGTAAAAGGTTGCAAGAGAAGAAACGGCTTCTTCAATTTGGGATAGCATGCCTTCTTCAGCGAACCATTGAATCATATCCAGGGTATTGTACAGGAAATGTGGATTAATTTGTGCCTGCAGTATCTTCAGTTCGGCATTTTTTGTTTCCTGGCCGAGAAGATACTCTTTTTCAATCAGCTCCTGCATGGAATGGATCATGTAATTATAGGTGCTTGTTAATTCTCCTATTTCATCACGGCCCTGAATGATGGAAGATGGCAGCGGAATAAGTTCGCCTTTTTTCACATGCCTCATTCGTGAAGTAAGCCGTATGATTCTTCCTGACATGGTTTTGGATAATATGGTTGACAGAAAGAGGCAGAGAATCAGAAGAATTCCTCCCATAAAAAAAGTAAAGTTACGGTGAAGATAATATTCACTTAATAGACTGTGGGAAGGAAGCATCGTTATCAGTGTCAGAGGGTAGGACTGAAGGGACTGATGGATTACAAAATAATCGGTTCCTCCCAGGCGGAATTTTTTCCAGGAATCCAGCGTATCTGTATCAGGAACAGGTATGGAGCCGGATAACTCCTTATAAAGAGGTTCTCTATCCGCTGAGGATAATGCGATCAGACTGCCGGTTTCTTCGGATACGAGAAAGGTCAGGGCGTTGTCAAAATTATTGGGACTTATGGCCTCATTCAAATAGTCTTTAGAAAAATCCAGCCGTAAAACAGCAAGCGGGGAAGGGTAATAATTTTTATCTGGTATTACACGGGCAATGGACAGAAAAATTTCATCCTCGTGTCCGGAAAGTTCTTTGGAGGAAAGGATATAAAAGGAAGTCCGGTCCCTGTGATATGCAGAGGAAACACGCTGAAACCAGGTCTCCTCTTCAATGGAGGAATAGGTGGAATATCTGGTTGCATTATTGAAATAGGGAAAAGAATCGTCAAAAAAAACACGAATATCACAATCGGTAACTGAATTTCTTATTTGTATGGGAATGCAGGAAAACATGGCGTTTTCAAAATCGGTTCTGTCTTTGCGGATACCGCTGTAATCATAGTCCGGGCCGGGATGAGAGAAAATATCGGTAACCGTTTCCATCATAGAAAAGCTGTATGTCATGTTGTCATATTTCTGGATAATATTTTCCAGGGACAGCGTGATCTTTTCCGAAGTAGCTTCCGCGGAATTCAGCAATTTGCGTTCCAGTATACGCGCGGAATTTGTATACAGCAGCGCTGTGAGCAGCAGAATAGCAAGGACAGAGAGCGTAAGGTGGGATATAAGAAGCTTATATTCCATCTTCAAATCATACAGATAAGCAAATTTCAGTTTATTCAATAATTTCATCACATCATCCTCTTCTATGGAAGATAACCTCTGTATTCAGAAGGAGTCATTCCCGTGCATTTCTTAAACAGCTTTGTAAAGTAGTTTTGATCCGTAAAACCGCAGCAATCGGCAATATCGGATATTTTTCGATCACTTTTCAGAAGAAGGGAGGAGGCCATATCGATCCGGTAGGTTATAATATACTGATTTATTGTGGTTCCGGTTTCCTGTTTGAAAAGCTGGCTGATATAAGACTGTGATAATTTGAGGCTTTCGCTTAAAAACTGAAGTCCCAGCGCCGGGTTGCCGTAATTTTCTTCGATCAGCCTGCGCAGCTTTCCTGATACAGATAGTTCCTCCTGATTCTTCTTAACAAAGTCAAAGTAAGACTGATACAGGTTTACAGCTATGATGTGCAGATCACGGAGGGTTTTAGCTGAAGATATAACATCCCAAAGCTGCTGATTGCTTGCAGATGGAAAAGCAATGCGGTGACTGAGACAATGCTGGAACAGCTGTGAGAGTATTCCGTAATAGTTTTCCCTTACCACGCTGATCAGCCCCGCAGGATGAAGCTGATAGGATTGGTACAGCGATTCAAGAAGCAGAAAGCAGGTGTGTGGGTCATTCTGTTTTACGGAGCTAAGAAGATTCCGGCGAAAATTTTCATCCGGCCTATACTCCGGTGATTCAGGAAAACCGGCAAAAGAGACGGAATTACTGCCGAGGAAAAAATTCTGCTGAAGTCCGATTACAGCAGACTGATAAGATTGGTAGACCTCCTGTATGTTTTCAGCCAGTTGTCCGACGGCTATAAAATAGGACGTATTTTTGAACAGATAAGAGACTCTTTGAAATAATGGCTTAAAAAAACTGGAAGTTAAGGAAGAAACCATCTGTTCCTTATCCGACAGCAGATGGATGACAATTAAGTTGTCATGATGATCTCCTAAAAGATAATGCAGGCCGCTGTGCTCTAACAGTTCGCCTAATTTTTCAAGCAGGCAGGAGGGAATCCCATCTCCGGTCAGAAGCTGTATCAAAATTGTCCGGGAATCTGAGAAGGCCAGAGTAGAAAGCGAGCACTCTTCCAGGAGACAGGACAGCTGGCCTGCATCCGGTTTTGGAGTGCAAAGCAGCCGGGCCAGCCGGACCTCCTTTATTTTGGCGGCAAAGGAGGTGTTGCGAAGGTTATTACAGTAAGAGACTGCTTCCTTGACGGCAGAAATTACCTGTTCAGGCAAAACCGGTTTATCGATATACTGTAGAGCATGCAGAGATATTGCAGAGCGCAGGTATTCCTTATCCGAATAACCGCTCAAAAAGAGAATAACACAGTCCGGATACAGTTCTCTTATTTTGGCAGCCATTTCAATTCCATCCATCCTTGGCATACGGATATCTGAGATAATTATGTCTATCGGTTCGTTAACAGCCAATTCATATCCCTGCTCTCCGTCTCCCGCTTCCAGAAGCCGGTCAATTCCCAGGGCCTTCCAGTCAATTTTCTGCATCAGCTTTTTTCTTACATGAAATTCATCGTCCACCAATAAAAGATTCATAAATAAATCCTCATCTGCATCAGCTTATGTTTCTGGTTTTACTATACTCTGATTGTAGCATAAGAAAATAAGGGTTTCCAGGAACTTGAGGGTAAGTGGAAGAATTTACTAGGAGTCGAAGAATTTACTAATAATTTTGCGAATTCTTCCAGCAGACGGGAGAATTTACTATTGAGGATAAAGGTGGGAAATTCATATAATGACGCTGTAAGCCAAAGCTTTCCGGGCGGCTGTAAACGGGAAAAACCGGGTGCCCGGCAGACATTTCAGAATACAGGAGATAGGTTATGAGAAAAAGAACATTTTGGCAGCAGGTGCAAAAAAACAGAACATTGCTGTATATGCTTCTTCCGGCTTTGCTATATGTGATAATTTTCAGCTATATTCCAATGTTCGGGATAACGATTGCTTTTAAGAATTATAACTACAATGACGGAATTATGGGAAGTCCCTGGTGTGGACTGCAGAATTTTGAATATCTGAAAATTTCTGGAAAGCTTTGGGCTTTGACAAGAAATACATTGCTGTACAATCTGGCTTTTATTGTATTTGGCGTTATATTCGAGGTCGGCTTTGCCATTATGCTTAGTGAAATTACAAAGAAGACTTTTAAGAAGGTTTCACAGGCATTCATGTTTCTTCCCTACTTTATTTCCTGGGTGGTAGTCTCTACCGTAATGCTTAACATATTCGGACAGAACGGGGTGCTGAGCAATATTCTTACCTATTTTGGAATTGAAGATTTCAGTATTTACCAACAGGTGAAGCAGTGGCCTGTCGTTATGGTTGGCATCCGATTATGGAAGCAGACGGGCTACGGAACGGTAGTCTATCTGGCGGCTATTGCAGGACTGAGCCAGGAAATGTTTGAGGCGGCTTCCATTGATGGAGCAAATATCTGGCAGAAAATAAGATATATAACGATTCCCGGTCTTAAGCCAACTATTTTTATTATGTTTCTGCTGTCTGTAGGAAATATTTTCCGTGGAGACTTCGGTATGTTTTACCAGCTTGTGGGAAATAACCAACTGCTGTTGGAAACATCAGATGTTATTGATACGTTTGTTTACCGTTCTCTGATAACCACACCCAATATAGGAATGTCAGCAGCCGCAGGCTTTTATCAGTCGGTGCTTTGCTTTGTTACCATCGTTTCAGTGAATTGGCTGGTCAGGAAAATTGATCCGGATTATACACTGTTTTAGGAAAATGAGGTACTGAAAAGGAGAGTGTTATGAAAGTAAAAAATGGAAAAGATGAGAAGATTTTTCTTGGCATTGCCTATGTGCTGACGGTGTTGTTTGCTGTAATATGCCTGCTGCCGTTTTACCTGATCTTGGTCGGTTCCTTTACAAAAGAAAGTACGATATTGACAGAAGGCTACAGCTTTTTTCTGACGGCCCGGAATTTTTCCTTGGAGGCCTATAAAATGGCTTTCAAGAGCCCGGATACTATAGTACGGGCTTACGGCATAACCATATTTGTTACCGCAGTGGGAACAATTACTGCAGTTGGATTGTCTGCGATGACGGGATATGTACTGGCGAGACCTGATTTTCCCTGGAGAAATAAGATTTCCTTCTTTTTCTTCTTTACAACTTTATTCAGCGGGGGGCTTGTACCCTGGTATTTGATGTGTTCCAAGTTTTTTAAATTTAATAACCATGTGTATTCATTAATTCTGCCCTGCCTGTTTTCCGTGTGGAACATGATAATTGCAAAAAGCTTCATGAAGGGGATACCATTTGAATTGACTGAAGCTGCAAAGGTGGATGGGGCAGGGGATTTCCGTATCTTCTGGAAGATTATACTGCCTGCGGCAAAACCGCTGATTGCTACGATTGGGCTGTTTACCGCCCTTACCTATTGGAATGACTGGTATAACTGTATGCTGTTTATGAGTACGGGGGGAACATGGAATCTCCAGTATACGCTTCAGAATATTTTGAACAGCTCTGAGGCGCTCAAAAGAATTGCCTCCATGACAGGAATGCAGGTAGGGCAGGTGCCTACGGAAGGACTGAAGCTGTCTATGACCGTGATTGCCACGGGACCGATTATATTACTGTATCCATTCCTTCAAAAATATTTTGTAAAAGGAATGACGATAGGTGCAGTGAAAGGCTGATTATAGAGGAAATAAAGGAAAACTTTATTTATAAAATTTAAGGAGGGTTATCATGAAAAACAAATGGATGAAAAAGCTGTCAGCATTTATGGCCGTTGTTATGGCGGCGGGACTGTGCGCCTGTTCAGGGGCAAAAGATGCCGGCCAGGGGGAATCCAACGCGGCTCCCGCTGAAGAAACTGCACAGGCACAGACGGAGGAAGCCATTTCCCAGGACAGTCCCTATTATGGGAAAGGATATGATTTGGCGGAAACGGAAACCATTGTCCTGTATGTTCTTGGAGATGAACCAAAGGATATGGGAAAGGTACTGGAGGAAGTGAACCAGAAATACCTGCTCCCCAATCTGAATTCTACGCTGGATATTAAATTCCTGAACTGGAGCGACTATCAGACAAAATATTCGCTGGTGCTGGCAGGTGGTGAAAATGTGGATTTAATTTATACTGCTTCCTGGTGTTATTATAATGAAGAAGCTGCCAAAGGCGCATTTAAAGAAATGGATATGGATTTTATACAGAAATATCTTCCTTATACCTATGAGCAGCAGCCGGAGGTAAGCTGGGAACAGGCCAAAATTGGAGAGAAGCTATATGCGGTACCGAAAGGAAATGCATCCTTCAGTAATTATGATTTTATTGTGGCAAGACAGGATTTAATTGATAAATACCAGCTGACCAAACCCGAAGACTGGGATAGCTTTAAAGAGTTCCTGAAAGAACTGGCTGCAGTTCAAAACGAGACAGGTGTGGTTGCGCTGAATACTAATGCGAACAGAAACCAGACGCTGGAGCCTTATTTACAGGCAAATGGATATGATTATTTCACAGAAGGCTTTGACTATTTTTATAATGCAGGCGGGAAAGCAGAGCTGCCGGGCTGGGATTCGGTAATCTACCTTTATACGTCAGATCTGTATTTAGAGTATGCAAAGGAAATGGCTGAACTGGCAGCAGCAGGAGTGTGGTCAAAGGATGCTATCAATGATACCAATGATGCAACCGCATATTTTGAAAACGGAACCTCTGGCTGCATTGGTTGGAATTTTTCAGCAATTGATGCTGGAGAAAAACTGGAAAAGGCGGGCTTGGGTACCTTTGGTGTATACGATGTGTCCCCTGACATTCATATGGCAAGAAGCCGGTACAATGGAGATATGATTGCTGTCGCTACAAATTCCAAAAATCCGGAGAGAGCGGCTCTGGTACTTGACTATATGAAGAGTGATGTGGATCTTAACCGCACGCTTCTGGGCGGAATTCAAGGGGAACACTGGGACTTGAATGAAGAAGGCCAGAGAATGGTGCTGGATGCGGCAGAAAATTACAGCTGGAACAGCTGGGCATGGGCGTTAAACCGTGCGGACGAGCCTGTGATGGCCGGGACAGATGAAAGAGAGCTGGCAATCAGCGACAGTATTAATTCCAGGGAGCTGTTTGCGGAGGTGGCGGGCTTTACCTTCGACTCATCTTCCATAGCTACGGAGCTTTCCGTTGTGAATTCCATTGTTGATGAGTATGAGTACAGCTTCTCTCTTGGAATTTATGGGGACAATACAGAAGCTAAATTTAATGAGTTCAAAGGAAAACTGGAAGCGGCTGGTTTGGATAAGGTAACGGAAGCCATGAAGACACAATACGAGGCTTTTGCGGCAAAGAATTCGTAAAAGAAAGGGTACCGGATGGTAGGAGATTACCGGAGGGTGCCCTTTTTCTATAAACAGAATAAAAGATGGGAGCAGAAAAATGAACGATTCCAAGGATATTATTTCATATAGTAAAGAGGCGCTGCTCAGAAATGGAGTGCCTTGGTTTCCTGTCATGGGAGAATTTCATTATTCCCGATATCCGGCGGGTATGTGGGAGGAAGAACTTTGTAAAATGAAGGCGGGAGGTATAGATATCGTTTCCTCGTACATCTTCTGGATTCATCATGAGGAGGAAGAAGGAAAATATGATTTTTCGGGAAACAGGGATTTGAGAGGTTTCCTTCACGCTGCCAAGTCAGCGGGACTTCTGGCTTTTTTGAGGATAGGGCCATGGTGTCATGGAGAGGTTCGAAACGGAGGGCTTCCGGATTGGGTAATGCATAAGGGATATGAAGTAAGAAGCAATGATACGGCCTATCTGCAGGATGTGAAGGCTTATTTTTCCAAGCTGGGAGAAACGATACGGGGACTGACATGGGAAGACGGGGGCCCGGTGCTGGGAATTCAGATAGAAAATGAATATGGCTGCTGCGGGGGGCTGACGGGAGAGGAGGGAGAAAAGCATATGCGTTATTTAACGGATATGGCGGTGAATGCCGGTCTGAATGCCCCTCTTATGACTGCGACTGCCTGGGGAGGCGCCTGTACCGGCGGACTTCTCCCTGTGATGGGCGGATATTGTGACGCCCCATGGGCTCGGGAAATAGAAAAACTGCCGCCGAATGTAAATTATGTATTTACACCGGAGAGAAACGATGCCAATATCGGAAGTGATTTTGGAAAGAAGGAGACCGCTGGAAAAAAGGAGGAGTTCCCTTACCTGATGGCTGAACTGGGCGGCGGACTTCAGCCCACAAAACACAGAAGGCCGGTTGCATATGCTGCGGCTATCGGAGCAATGTCTCTGGTGAAGCTGGGGTGCGGAGCTAATCTGCTGGGGTACTACATGTATCACGGAGGTTCGAATCCGGAGGGAAGAAATACGACCTTGCAGGAAACGAAGAAAACGGGATCATGGAACGAACTGCCGGCATATAATTATGATTTTCAAGCACCTGTCGGCGAATATGGGCAGGTACGTGAAAGCTGCCGGGAGATAAAGCTTCTGAGCATGTTCCTCCATGATTTTGGTTCCGGATTGTGTACTATGAAGCCGGAATTCCCCAGCCCTGTTATGGATAATGCGGGGAATCTGGAGACACTTAGGACTTGTGTGCGTCATAACGGAGAAAGAGGGTATCTTTTTGTAAATAATTATCAGCGTCTGTATCCTATGAAAGAGCATAGGAATGCAGTGCTGCATGTTAAAACCAGTACGAATGAGCTTTATTATCCCGCCAGAGATATCAGGAACGGAGACTACTTTTTTTACCCTTTTAATATGCCAATTGGTGAGAGTGCAGAAATTGTGACAGCTCTGGCTACTCCGCTTTGCATATTGCACAGGAGGAATGAAAAAATTTATGTTTTTTATTCTGATACAGAGCCAATGTACCGGATAAAAGGAGATCTGGGAAGAAATAAAATTGTGACTCTGTCCAGGCGGGAGGCGTTGGATGCGTGGAAGGTAGAAATTAACGGAGAAGAATATCTTTTGATTACCGGTGGGGAAATAAGAGAGCAGAAGGGACAAATTATTCTTCGCGGAATCGTCGATGAAGAAAATAGAAAAACAGAATTTGCTTCCTATCCGGCTCTGCCGGAAAGCCCGGCAGGATTTAAAAAAATAAGAGAAGAAAAGCTGGCTTTTTATGAAAGAAAAGAAAAAAAAGAAAGGACAAAGGTTTTCTGGAAGCAGGGTAGGCTTGAGAAAGGGTTTCGTGAATATGAGCTTTCCGTGGAGTATCCGCAAGAGAGCATGCAGGAGTGTTATCTTATGGTGGATTATGAGGGAGATAGCGCTGAGTTGAGGATTGGGGATAACGTATATGCAGATCATTTTTACACGGGGCAGGTATGGGAAATTGGGATGAAACGGTATCATTTTCCGGTTTCTGCCAAGCTTAGAATCCATCCGCTTAAGGAAAGCGCACCGGTGTATCTGGAAAGACAGCCGGTTATGGAAAACGGCAGGGCACAGCGGTTGAAAAATATAGCGGTCAAAGAGGCCTGCGTATATGTGCTTTGGGAAAGAAAGGAGGAAAGCCATTTCCTGGCACCGTTCCAGGGGCAGGAAATGACAGACATTGCCCTGCATTTTAAGTGGACTAAGAAGGCGGGGAGCGAAGCGGTAGAATATGTGCTGGAGCTGGCGGATAATCAGGAATTTGTCAATGCCCAGGAGATGGAAGCAACTATTCTTTCCGATTCCGAGGTGGGATATTATTTCCCAAAAACAGAGGAACTGCCGTATTATGAAGGTATTTGGCATGCCAGAGTAAGGGAAAAAAACGGAGGCAGTTGGTCACGGCCGGTAAGTTTTTATATAAATAAAAAGCACGGGAAAAAACCGGTGAAACGGAGAATCAACAGGGAAAATCCGTGGTTTACTATTTTTGATTACAGTGAACATGACCCCGCTGAGGTATGGATGCTGCTTCCGGAAGAACTCAAACCATATACAGGAATGGGCCTGATCGCGTCTTATAAAGCCAGGGCGGATAGAGTGATTGATTATATGCTGGATGAGGATGCAAAGGGATATTTATGGCATCTTGGGGCGCTGGGACCGCATGAGACACAATTCGGGAAGTATACAATCACGAGCCTGTCCGAAATTGAATATGTGATACAGCATAGCCGCAATCTGGTGAGTATAGGTTTTGTAGAGCAATACTTGGGCACGAAGGAAGAGGGGTATTGGAGAAACGAGTATTTCTTCCGTCTGCTTGCTTTATGTGCAAAATACGGAATTGTATTTATTTATTCGGATGGAAATCGAAATAATCTGGAGCTTGCGGCTATGATAAAAAGACCGTTTTTTATGAATAAAATGAGGGAGTATGCAGATTATTTTATTTTTTCCTACAAACAGAATCACGCACATGCAGCATATTCCTGCTTTGGAGCTCTGTTGGGGGCATGGATAGACGGAGCTTGCAGTCAGATTGGGGTACAGCCGGAGAACTGGTATTGGAATGATGCCGGATTCAGGGATAAACCGGGTGAATGTTATGGATATCTGCAGGGAAATGAGCAGCAGATAACAGCTTGTATGACGGTGGAAATGCTTCTGACCGGGTTGTCGCTGGGGGCGGTGAATTATTCCTGTGAAGGGGAAAGCTGGCTGATAGAGCGTGGGCCTCAGGATAAACTTATCTGGTCAGCCCAGGGACTTGCCGTGATTTCTTTTTTCAGGGCAGTTATTCTGTACAAGCTGATTCCTGATAAAACGGAGATTCAGAAGAAGATACGTACAGCGGTGGACTATGAAGGTTTTATGCCGGAAGCTTTAGGGGACGCATGGACGGGAGGAATTCTGCGGGAAGCATTTATGCCGGGATATCGAATCCAGAATCAATTTGAACTGTTCCCCAAGGAATCAAGGTTTTACTATTTGCCTCTTGTTACGGATCGACAGCAGGCCTTTGCAGGAATGGCAAAGCTCTATGCGGGCTCTGTCAGCAGCATGGAAGCATATGAAGCGCTTTGCCGGCATTATCCGTCAGAAGCAGAGGGAAATGCATATTATGCGGTGTTTCAGGAACTCATGGTAATTATGCATTCCCAGGAAAATGAAGAGGAGGCGCAGTGGTTTTCCATACCGGGGAAGGATGGTTTCCTTCTGCAGATACGCGGCGCTTTATCGCTTTGGCAGTATATAATTGTTAGAAGCCATAAGACGGGATGCTATATTCATGTAAATAGCGAAAGAGGAAAAAATATCAGGTTCAGCCTCAGATTGGCCAGCAGGCCGGTCTGGTCGTCAAATTCAGAGAATATAAGCTTGGTATGGAAGGATGGCTGGCTGGAGGCAGTGGTGAAAGGGGATGGTCTTCCTGTGGAATTTACGGTCGCGGACATACAGGAAGAAATGGCGGCTCTTGTGCCACAGTGTCATAACAAAGAAGAAAAGAAATTACAGCTGCTGTCAGAATTGCCGTGGACCTATACGGAGACTTCCCAAAACTGTCCGGTACAGAAGAATGCATGCGCAAATACTGCATATGGCAGGCTTCCGCTGGCGGTAGGCCATCTGCGTTACCGCTATGGACTGAGCATGGGAAATCATACCAGAATTGTATGGAAGCTTAATGGAAAATATCGGCGCCTGTCGTTTGGGTATGGATTTGATATAGATGCCTGGATGCCGAAGATATTGGACAGGGACAATATCCTCTGGGACAGGGCAGAGAAAACAATATGCATGAGATTGCAGCTGATAGGGGACGGAAGGAAGCTTTTTTCTTCTCCCAGACTGACAGGTACCGGAGGTACCTATATAGGGGAAGCGGATTTAACAGACGTAAACAGGCTGGAACTCATTGTGGACGGAGAGGTATTTTCGGAAGATCCGGGCGCTGGGGTATATCTGGATTTTTTGAATCCGGTGCTTGCTTAAAAGAGGATTTCTGCGCAGACAGATAAAGAATGAGAAGAAAGAAATAGCCGCATTAAAGTGGCAGAAAAGGCCGAATTATGATAGAATATTTTTAACAAAAGAAATTACATAGGAGAAAGGAAAACTTGGCAATGAAAAACTTTTTAAAGGAATTCGAGAAATTTATCATGCGCGGCAATGTCATTGACATGGCGGTAGGCGTTATTGTCGGCGCAGCGTTCCAGGGCATTGTGAACAGCCTGGTAAATGATGTGATTTCGCCGCTGCTGGGACTGATTGCCAACACGGATCTGAGTTATCTGGTGCTTACGGTGCGGGGCGTGGACATTAAGTACGGTTCCTTCCTGACGGCGGTTATTAATTTCCTGATCATGGCCTTTGTCATTTTCCTGCTGGTGAAGTTCATCAATAAAATTGCTGAGCTGGGGAACCGGAAGGACAAGGAGAAAACGCCTGAGGAACCGGCAAAACCGGCTACGAAAATCTGTCCTTACTGCAAGAGTGAAATCCCTGCGGACGCGGTAAAATGCTGTCACTGTACCTCTGATTTGGCGGAAAAAATATCGGAGACTGTCTGAAAAAATGTTGCAACAGCTGAGAACGGTAATGGTTATACGGACTGTTACCGGTTAACCGGGCTGCTGCGATCTGTTCCCATAAGCAGCAAGACGGGCGGACTGTGCGTGAACTGCGGTCCGACTGCACATCAGCCATCCGGCAGGAAAGGCCGGACAGGAAAAGGAGGGACTTGTTTATGCAGAAAAAAGTAACGGTTACCATCGGTCGTGAATATGGAAGCGGCGGACGTGAGGTCGGGGAAAAACTGGCCGAAAGGCTTGGCTTCACCTTCCTGGACAAGAACATCCTGAATGAGATTTCAGGAAAAAGCGGCATCAGTGTGGAAGAACTGATGGAAAATGATGAGAAGCCTTCCAGCCCGTTCCGGGAATCCTTTATCCCTTATGATTTTGATGCGGATACCCTGAGCGAGCGCCTGTTTGACATGCAGGCTGATTTAATCCTGAACAAGACAAGGGAGGAATCCTGCGTGGTGGTGGGACGGTGTGCGGATGTGATTCTGGCCTATCAGGACAATGTGGTGAATGTGTTCATCTATGCGGATATGGAAGATAAAATTGATCGGATCATGAAGCTGTATTCCCTGGAGGACAGACAGAAGGCCGCTAAGCTGATTAAGAAAACGGAGAAAATCCGCAGGAATTATTATCAGTACTATACCGATGAAGTCTGGGGAGATAAGAGAAACAAGGCTCTGATGATCAATACCTCTGCCGCCGGTGTGGACGGCGCGGTGGATTTGATTGAGGCGTATCTGAAAATGAAGGGGTATGTGGAATAGCCGCTGTTTTTCAGAGAGTGTAGGAAAACAGAGACAGCCTGATGTCGGGTTTGTCTGATTGCAGACAATGGATAATATGCTCTGTTACATAATATTTTTAGAATTAAAAGTACTTTGGTAAAGCAATATGCCTGTTAAGGCACAGGGAAGAAAGACTGCCGCACCAGCCGGGATTAAAATTGGCTGATGCGGCAGTTATTTATTTGGCAGAAAGAATCATTTATGGATATATCTTATTTTTATGGTCCGATTCCCGGAAAATATCTAAAAATTCATTCCTGAAAGTAATTCATCCCCAAAGGCAACTCATCCCCGGAATCATCCCGTCCTTCCGCTATCTCATATGGTAAAGCAGTCTGCGCAGCCGCCCGCAGCCATGCAGATACTGCTTTTCCAGGGAATCAGTGTACTGCTCAAGCCGCAGGATTTTTGCTTCCCCGGCTTCTTCCCCGCCGAAGCGGATGCTCTGGTACAGCGTACAGATATCCGCAAAGGAACCGGCCGCGGTATCCAGCCTTCCGGCGGCGCGTTTCCCATAAGCGGCCAGGGTTTCCCCGGCTTCCAGGCGCAGATCCTGCATTTCGCCCAGCAGCAGGACCTTGCGCATCCGGTTTTCCAGTTTCCCGGCGGCATCCAGACGGCGGTAGGAACGTCGCCTGAGTGCGCTGCGGCAGAAGAGGAACAGCGCAAGAAGCAGGAAAAGAGCTGCGATGAGCAGGACTGCCTCCAGAAAATGAATCAGCAGTCTGCCGCTTTGCTCTGCCAGATAACGGGCCGGAAGGCTGTCCTGCGTCCAGTCATCAGTGACAGCGGTTTCCTCCTCCTGGCTTTCCGGCGCCGGCAATGCCGGTGCGGGAGTGCCGCCCTGCGCGGGTAAGTTCCAGGCAGTGTTTGCAGCCTCGTAATAGCGGGGCGTAGGTTCAAAAGGAACCCAGCCGATGTTGGGGATATAGCCCTCAGCCCAGGCATGGGCGTTATCTGAGGTAATCATTACCTGGTTTCCCTCTGTGCGCCGCGTACCCGTGGTCACGAAGCCCTCCGCATAGCGGGTGGGAATACCGCAGCAGCGTCCCAGGACCGCCATGGCTGTGGCAAAATAAGTACAGTAGCCTGTCTGGCTGTCAAACAGGAAAAAGTCCGTAAAATCCTGTCCTTCCGGGCACTGGGAAGGCGAGGTGGTATAGGCAAGCCGGTTCAGCCAGCCTTCAATGGCCTTCATACGGTCATAATCTGTGGATAACCCTTCCGTAATTTCCTCCGCCAGTGCATAAACTCTTTCCGGGACCGTATCCGGAAGCTCTGTATAATTCTCATAGATATAGCGCTCTCTTTTTTGCTGCTCCTCATCCAGGGCCGGAGGCTGCGCCCAGGCCTCCTGGCGGAGAAGCTTCTGTACCTTTTCACTGCCCCAGTTGATATCCATGCAGAGGAAGGAATAGGTGAAGCCCACGCTTTGCGCCTTTGGCAGGAGGATACTGTCATTACGGGCATCCGGCTCCTGGTTGATAAAAAAGAAGCTGGCTGTAAAAGGCGGATAAAAAACGGTCTGCGTCTTCAGGCCTTCAAACCGCAGGTCAAAACGGCAGGAGCGCATCATTTCCAGCTGCTCCTGGGAGGTATAGATGCTTGCATCGAGAGCATCCGTCAGTTCCTGATAGTTCAGCAGATATTCCTCGCCGGAATAGGTTTTATCCAAAGCCCTCTGTTCCCAGCCGTGTCCATTATAAAAGTCATGGACTGTGCCGGTAAGGTACAGGGGGGATTTGGTCCGGCTTCCCGTGAGGGACAGCTGGCCTGCGGAGGAGGAAAACAGCCCGCCGTTTAAGTGCCCGCTGCCAGTGTAGCCGGTAAAGGAAAGTGCATAGGAATCCTGTCCCCCGGAAAAAAGAGAGCCGATATGTATGATCAGGGCATTTGCCTTATCCTCTGCGGCGGCGGTCAGCTTACGCAGGGTGTCCCAGTGCATGGGCGCTTCCTTTGCCGGCAGCAGTCCGATAATAAGTACGGCGGCCAGAAATACAGGAGTCAGATAAAGCAGGTTCCCGGCGGGAGGCGCCAGAAAGACAGAAAGACTTTTCCGCAGGGAGGGAGACTGATTTTCCATCCCCTGGTTCTGAAAGCAGGCGGCAGTTTCCGAAAGAAAAAGTAGCAGGCAGAATAAAACAGGCAGCACATTCCATTTGGAGAGCGGAATTTCCTGCGCGGCACACAGAAGCAGGATTACAGTCTGGATTAGCAGAAGAAGTCCCTTCAGCCACAGGCGGCTTTCCGACAAATATGACAGAAGCCCGCAGAGCAGTACGGCAGTTCCCAAAATCAGAAGGAAAAAGTAGAGCTGCAGAGCGGTTCTGGCGGAAAGTGCCGGGAGGAGCCGTGCGGAGGAGGCGGATTGGGGCAGGGAAGATAAGTTCCGGGCACAGGCCTGAACCAGGGAAGCTTCTTCCTGTGAAAGTGCAGCGAAGGCATTCCTTTCCCGGAGAAAGAGGAACGCGCCGGCAAGCAGTGCCAATAAAAACAGCCCGCCCCACAGGGGAAGCCGCAGATTTTTTTCCGAGGACCATTTTAAGAGGAACAGGCACAGGGCAGAGACAAGGAGAAGGACGGCCGGGGAGAGGAGTTCCGAGGCCTTTTCTGCCGGAAGCGGGAAAAAGGCAGGCATGCCGAACAGATCCCAAAGGCTTTTCAGGATCATCAGGCTTCCCGCACACAGGCAGGAGGAGGCCATTAAAGCATACAGTTTCCGAAGTTGCAGAGAATCAGGTTTCATAAGGCAAGTTCTCCCACATTGATGAGTAGCGCTTCCGTCCCGGCCTGTTGTTTTTCACTTACGCTGCGGACAAGATCGTCTGTTACCGAGGCGGTTATCAGGATACAGGAGCCGCAGCCGGAGGAGGCCGGAACGCTTTCCCAGACCTGGTTTAGCGGATAGGGTGAGGAAAAGGAAAGTTCGGAGCATTTGTCGTAAAAGGGTTCGAAGCCGGTGCCGGCGTCCACCAGCATTTCCCGCAGCGTATCCTCCATAAAAAATATCCGCACAGGGATATTTTTCAGATAATAATCATGGACGAAGGAAAGGGCGGTTTCTATAATGTTGTCTTCCTTCTGCAGCCTTTTTTCTTCTTCATCCTCTATGGGGGATAAATCCATAAAAATAATGGTCTCAAACAGCTCCTCCGGCATCTGTTTACGCACCAGCAGCTCACCGGCCCGGGCGGAATTTTTCCAGTGGATATATTTTATGGGATCTCCGGGAAGATAGGAACGCAGCTCAAAATCAGGAAGCTCCTGCAGCCGGGATACCGGAAAAAGCGTGTTTTTGGGATCCTGCTCCTGGAGGACCACCCGAAGCTGTTCCATGGGGATGATACGCGGCCTGGCGGTCAGGCGGATCTGGGACATCAGCGGATAGGGAATGGTGAACAGGCCCAGAAAATCCGTGACCTCCACGCTTTTTACGCCCACCGGATAGGTGCCTCTGTATTTACAGTACATTTGTGTGTCCACCCTGATTTCCTCATGGGGCGCAAGGGAGATTACGCCAGGATCAGAGGGCTTCATGCTGACCATGCTGTCGAAAAAGTGAAGCCGAATGTGGGTAAAGGGCAGGATATCCTCGTTGGCCAGCAGCAGGCGGTAGGGGACCTCCTGGGCCTTTACCACAACGCGGGATACCTCCTGGACAATTTTGAACCGGTAAAAAACATAAAGAGAATACAAAAATGCCAGGATGGGAAGCGCAAGTGCAAAATAGAAAAGCAGGTAGGAAATATTCCCGCCCCGCAGGCTCACCAGGGCCGTCGCGCCTGCAAGAAAAAGAAGGTAAAGCAGCCTGCCGGGCCGCCGGATTCTTTTATTTTTTTGTTTCGTTTTTTGTTTTGTTTCCTTTTTCATAGGACAGGCACTTTGGCTGCGCGCATGGCTTCCTGCAGCACATCCTTTTCTTTTTTTCCTTCCAGGCGGGCCTGGGCCGAAAGAATCAGGCGATGGAGCAGCACCGGCTGTGCCAGGGCAGCAACGTCCTCAGGCGTGGTGAAGCTGCGGCCTTCCAGATATGCGCGGCTTCTGGTGGCGCGCACCAGTGCTATGGCGGCCCGGGGGCTGGCGCCGAGGGTGAGATATCTGCTTTTCCGTGTATTGCGGGCGATTTCTACGGCATAATCCATAATGTCATCATGAACCGTGATGTCCTGGATTTCCTTTTTCATTTCAATAATATCTTCTCTTGCCGTTACGGGGGCAAGCTGCTTTACGGCCTCTCCGTTTAAGGCCTTGCGCACGATATCCGCCTCTTCCCGTTCCTTTTCCGGGTATCCCATGGAAACCTTCATCATAAAGCGGTCCAGCTGTGCTTCGGGAAGCCGGTAGGTTCCCAGCTGTTCCACGGGATTCTGCGTGGCGATGACCATAAAGAGCGCAGGCAGGGGCATTGTCCTGCCGTCCACCGTGATCTGGCGTTCCTCCATGGCCTCAAGAAGGCTGGCCTGGGTCTTGGGGGAGGTACGGTTGATTTCATCGGCCAGCAGGATATCGTTCATGACCACGCCCGGAACAAAACGGAATTCCCCGGTCTGCATCTGGTAGATGGACATGCCGGTCACATCCCCCGGCAACGTATCCGGCGTGAACTGGATGCGGGCAAAGCTGCACTGGATGGACTGGGCCAGCGCCTTGCCAAGCGTTGTCTTGCCGACGCCCGGAACGTCCTCAAGAAGAAGATGGCCGTCGGAAAGCAGGGTGATGAGGGCATATTCAATGACCTCCCGTTTCCCTACGATAACGGTCTCCATGTTGGAAATGATTTTCTGTAAGGCTTCTGACTGGGGCATGAGGGAACCTCCTTAATTTCCGCGGGGATTTGGCTTTCGCGGGCATTGGGACGGGTGCGGGCGCTAAGCCTGATAACGGTGCGTTATAGTTGTGGATCTTATTAATTATACCATAGCAGGGTGATGTACGGATGTAAATGGATAAAGAGGGGAAAAGTTGGATAGAATTGGGGCAGTTTTCACAGTCAGGGGAAGGAAAGAAATTTGCTTCGTAAATCGTTTCGGAATATTTTTTCCATTCTGTCAAAAGCAGGCGGCTGGAATATTAATACAGACAGAATTCAAACCGGAGCACGCCGGCCATTGGCCCAATAGCAGCATGCATGCGTTCATCACCGTTCATTAACCGGCCGGGACAGAATACATCGTCTATAAATTCTCCCTCCTCCAGACGTACAAGACTGACTTTCTTTCCGCTTCCTTTTTTCACAAGAAGCTCAAGCTTAAACTGGCAGCCCACCGCATAGAAGCCGTGACGTCCGTTTTCAATTAAAAAGCTGGCGCTGCCAGGCTGATCAGGGCGGGCCAGACCTGCTCCTCCATGTAAACAGGAGATGAGCAGTTGGAATTATGCAGCTCGCCTCCCAGATTTAAAAAGGGATGATCGTGTACGTAAATTGTAGGGATGCCGTAGGAATTGGGCGCTATATTAGGTATCATCAGTAGTAAAATTCCTCCTTTCTTTTTCATAGTCTCTCGGAATCTCTAAGCCAGTAAA
>NZ_KE992658.1:0-817 GCF_000466465.2 Clostridium sp. KLE 1755 | reverse complement strand
TAGTCAAGACCACCGGCTTAGCCGGTGGCTTGTCCCGCCCCTATAAGGGGCTATTACCTGCTTGCGCCCGGAAGGCGCACTGAAGGTCTGCCAACTGCACCACATTTTCAGCCGCCCTTAAAAGGGCGCTTTCAGTGCTTCCTTATTCCGGCGCAGCCCCAATAGGGGCTTGCTGGTTTGCTTTGATTTCCTACTACCGCTCCAAGCGGTTTATTTTTTGTTTTTCTTTACCGGCTCACCCGTAAACGGGTCGATATACTCTACTAACGACATCTGGTCGTATTCTAAATCCTCTTTTAGCTGATTTTGGATATACTCTTTGATTGCCGCTGTATTCTTCCCTACTGTGTCTACATAATATCCACGGCACCAGAAATGCCTGTTTCCGTACTTATATTTTAAATTCGCATGCTTTTCAAATATCATCAGCGAACTTTTTCCTTTTAAGTACCCTATTATTTCTGATACTGAATATTTTGGGGGTATCCTTACCAGCATGTGGATATGATCCGGGCAACATTCTGCTTCGATTATCTCTATCCCTTTTCTTCGGCACAATGTTCCTAGGATCTGCCCCACATCCGCCTTGATATCCTTATATATTACTTGTCTCCGGTATTTTGGTGCAAAAACTATGTGATACTTGCATTCCCATTTCGTATGAGCTAAACTGTTATTGTCCATTCTTTGGACCTCCTGTGCTTTTTATTTGTGGTTTTGCAGACCCACATTTATTCTAGCACAGGAGCTCATACTTATATCTAAAGAACTTCTCTCCCCCTGCATAGCAGGGGGTTTATTTTTTACTGTGACACAA
>NZ_KE992657.1:0-75404 GCF_000466465.2 Clostridium sp. KLE 1755 | reverse complement strand
GTTGCTCTGTGGAAATAAATAAGCTACAATTACGTTAATGAGACGGTTATTTAGGAAAGGAGGCAGCTTCATGGGAGGGAAAATTCAGGATATATCGACAATGCAGGATGTTCTTCATGAATCTATGACGGGTTTATGGATAATAGAAATAGAGGAAGGTTGTAATTCCCGGATGTTTGCGGATGAGACGATGCTGGATCTTCTCGGCCTTACAGAAGAGGCCTCGCCAGAGGAATGCTATGAACACTGGTACCGGAATATCGATAAGGAATATTATCCGGTGGTAAATTCCTGTGTGGATAATATGATAAGGCAAGGCAGGGCTGAGGTGCAGTATCCATGGCAGCATCCGGTGTTTGGCAGGATTTATATCCGTTGCGGCGGTGTGGCAGAGCGTATCAGTGAGAAGGTATTAAGACTCAGAGGGTATCACCAAAATGTGACAGACACTATAGTTATGCGGCGGGAAAAAGAAAAACTGGAGGAACTTAATGAAGAAATAGTAGGTTCTCTTCATAATCTTTTTTTTGCAGTGTATCGGATTGATATGGAGAGTAATTCTGTACGTGCCATTCGGGTTCCGGAGGACGTGGAGGAAATATCGGAGGAGGAATTTTCTTACGATTTGTTCTGGGATGATTTTGCAAGGAAGACCTTGCATCCCAGTTGGTATGAGGATATGAAACGGGAACTTTCCCTGCAGCATTTCCGTGAGCTTATTGTTGAGGGGTATGACAGATATACAATTGAGGGCTACAGGAAGATAAACGGAGAGTATCATTACATATCCTGCAATGTTTACTTTGGGGGAAAGAAGAACTGGGCGATTCTTGCGCTCCAGGATACACACGAGCAGAAAAAGAGAGAAGAGGAAAGCCGGAGTGCGCTTAAGGAGGCATATGAGCTGGCGCAGAACGCCAATAAGGCTAAAAGTGATTTCCTTTCAAAAATGTCCCATGATATCAGGACTCCGCTGAATGCTGTCATCGGTATGACGGAGCTGGCCAGACTGCATATGGATGATAAGGAAAGACTGCTGTATGATCTGGAACAAATCGGAGTATCCAGCCAACTGCTGCTGAGCCTGGTAAATGAAGTGCTGGATATGAGCAAAATTGAAAGCGGTAAGTTTGAACTTAATAATAGTGATTTTAATCTTCATGAGCTTCTGGAAGAAGTAATTTGCCTGATGAGGACTCAGGCAGAGGAGAAAAAACAGATATTCCATGTGTCCATGGATGAATTGAAGCATGAGCGTGTAATTGGCGATCGTGCCAGATTAAGTCAGATTTTTTTGAATATTATGAGCAATGCATGCAAGTATACTCCGGAAGGAGGAGAGATATTCATTTCAGTTTCTGAGCTTTCCTCCGGAAACAGCAGGCTGGGACGTTACCGTTTTGTTTTCAGAGATACCGGGATTGGAATGAGCGAGGAATATCTGCAGCATATTTTTGAACCCTTCAGCAGAGCTAACGACTCCCGGATCAGCAAAATCAGCGGTACCGGACTTGGGATGGGAATTACCAAGAACCTGGTTCAGATGATGGGAGGGGAAATCCGGGTAGAAAGCAGAATTGGGGAGGGCAGCTGTTTTACGGTAATATTGGAATTAAGGCTGCAGGAAGAAAAGGCGGAAGAAGTACCTGAACTTAGAATTCAGGATGTGGACTGCAGGGGCATACATATTCTGCTGGCAGAGGATAATGAGCTAAACAGAGAAATAGCGGCAAGTCTGCTGGAGGTAACCGGGGCCTGCGTGGAAACTGCTGAAAATGGAAAAGAAGCGCTGGAAATGTTCCGGGCCTCTCAGCCGGGGTATTATCAGATTATTTTTATGGATATCCAGATGCCGGTAATGAACGGCTATGAAGCTGTAGAGGCAATCCGCAGACTGGAACGCGCGGATGCCTCGGAGGTTGTCATTGTTGCAATGACGGCAAATGCATTTGCAGAAGATGTGATAAAGTCTCTGCAGGCCGGGATGAACGAGCATCTGGCAAAGCCGATTCAGCCGGGGCGTATGGCTGAGGTGCTGGCAAAGAGGGTGCTTCATAAAATGTAGTATTCTTCATTAGGGTGAATTGAATTAGGTGTGAATTGAATTAAGTGTGAATTGAATTAAGTATGAATTGAATTAGATGTGAATTGAGTTGGTGTGAATTGGACTGGATGTGTATCGGTTTGGAAGTATGCCAGCTTTTGGGTATAAAGGACTGCAAATCATAGGATCGTGTTATTTTGGAATAGTATTAAGCTAGATTTACCGGAGGGCTCCGGATATAATGAAGAAAAAAGTATTTTTATCCTGATTTATTAATGAGTAAGCGGAGGGCTGCAACATGAAAGAACTGTATAAGCTGCCGGCAAGACCGGAAGCAAACCGACAGAATATCCTGCAGGGGGATAAATACCGGATTACTATGCTGACTGAGGGGCTGGTACGTCTGGAATACAGCGAGGACGGAATTTTCGAGGACAGGGCGACACAGACTGTTATCAACCGAGATTTCCCGCCTGTGGAGTTTCAGGTGAAGGAGACGGAGGATGAGCTGGAAATTCTGACCTGGAGATTTCGCCTGAATTACAATAAAAAAGAATTTAATCCCAGAGGACTCAAGGCTCAGGTGCTTGGAAATACAGGTTTCTGGAATAATGTATGGCATTATGGAGACGAGCTTCGGGATCTGAAGGGAACGGCAAGGACACTGGATACGGTGGACGGCGCCTGTGAACTGGGGCATGGTCTTGTCTCTACGGAAGGTTTTTCCGTATTGGATGATTCTGCTTCACTTATTCTTACCGAGGAAGGATGGGTTGCACCCCGCAAAAAAGGAATTCAGGATATTTATTTCTGGGGTTACGGGTTGGACTATCTGGAATGTCTGAAGGATTTTTATTATCTTTGCGGTAAAACCCCCATGCTGCCCAGGTTCGCATTGGGGAACTGGTGGAGCCGTTACTATGAATATACCGAAGCGAGTTATCTGGAGTTGATGAACCGTTTCGATGAAGAGGGAATCCCTTTTACAGTTGCAGTCATTGATATGGACTGGCATCTGGTAAATATTGATCCCAAATATGGAACCGGCTGGACAGGCTATACATGGAACAGGGAGTTTTTCCCGGATCCGAAGCGATTCATGGACAGCCTGCATGAGCGTGGTATGAGAATTACATTGAATGTGCATCCGGCAGACGGAATCCGCCCGCATGAGGAAATGTATGAGGCTATGGCAAAGGAACTGGGAAAGGATATATCCAGGGAAGAGCCTGTGGCCTTTGAAATTACGGATCCGGCATTCCTTTCCGCCTATTTTAAATATGCGCACCATCCCAATGAAGAAAAAGGGGTGGATTTCTGGTGGCTTGACTGGCAGCAGGGCGGTATTACGAAGATGGAAGGCCTGGATCCGCTGTGGATGCTCAACCACTTCCATTTCCTGGACAGCGCAAGAAATGGAAAGCGTCCCATGACTTTTTCAAGATATGCAGGTCCCGGTTCCCATAGATATCCGGTGGGATTTTCAGGTGATACGGTAGTTACGTGGGAATCTCTGAAATTCCAGCCTTATTTTACCAGTACGGCATCCAATATCGGTTATGGCTGGTGGAGCCATGATATTGGCGGTCATATGAATGGATATAAGGATGATGAGCTGGAAGGGCGCTGGTACCAGCTGGGTGTATTCTCCCCTGTTAACCGGCTTCACAGCACTAAAAACGAATTTAATGGAAAGGAGCCCTGGCGTTTTAATCCGGAAATTCACAGTATGATGAATGAATTTCTGCAGCTGCGCCATAAAATGGTTCCGTACCTGTATACCATGAATTACAGAGCATATGCGCAGGATACACCGCTGGTGCTGCCGATGTATTATTATAATCCCAGATGCCTTGAGTCCTACCGGGTACCAAATGAGTATTATTTTGGAACCGGGCTGATTGTTGCCCCGATTACTTCCCCTCGTCTGTCAGGATTGAACCGCGCAAAGGAAAGAGTATGGCTTCCGGAAGGAACCTTCATTGATTTCTTCAGCGGTACCATTTATGAAGGCGGCCGTATGATGGATATGTACAGGGATATCAATACCATGCCTGTTTTTGCGAAAGCAGGAGCTGTTATTCCCATGACAGAAGAAATCGATGCGGTGAGTACCTGCGGAAATCCTTCTTCTCTGACGCTTAAGGTTTATGCCGGAGCTGACGGCAGCTTTTCGCTGTATGAGGATGATAATGAAACCTGTGATTATGAAAAGGGCATCTGTGCGATTACGGAATTTGAATGGAAGTGGGATGGCGAGCAGCGTTTTGTAGTTCATCCGGTGCAGGGCGAGCTTTCTCTGGTACCTGAAAAGAGGGATTATACAATAGAGATTTGGGGATGTACGGAAAGCGAAGTGTTATGTACCTCCAATGGAAAAACGGCAGAGGCGGAAGCCTCCTATGATGCGGATAAGAACTGCCTGAAAATTACAGTAAGCCAGGCTGATGCGTGTGCTGAGACAGTGATTACCTTTGTAAGGAAGCTGGTTCTGGCTGAGAATCCTGTGAAGAAGACAGTTTATGCTTTCCTGGATCAGGCGGAAATGGAATTTGATATTAAGACCCGGATTTATCAGCTGGTATGCAGCGGAAAATCACCGCTTGTTATTATTGGAGAGCTGCAGGCCATGGATTTATCGGAAGATCTGGTGAAGTGTATTTCTGAAATGCTGACTGCGCAGGGTAGTCTGGCATAACGTCTAACAAGTTCTGTTCCAGGCTCCCCGGGGAGCCTGGATTCGTTTTTTAAGGGATAAGAAGAAGGAACCGGGACGGGTTGATAATAGCGGATAAATGGGAGGAACAGTTGTGGAGCGGGCTTTGCATATCGTGGTATTGGACAGAAGCAGCGTGGGAGAGGATGTGTCGGTGGAGCCTCTGAAAAAGTACGGAGAGGTTACCTTCCACATGACAACGAAGGATGAGGAAGCAGCTGAACGGGTTAAGGATGCAGATATTATTATTGTGAATAAAACGCCTATGAATGCTGATACCCTGGATGGCGCGAGCCATCTGAAGCTTATCTGTGAGTTTGCAACCGGCTTTGATAATGTGGATTTGGATTACTGCAGAAAAAGGGGAATCCCGGTAGTTAATGTGGTCAATTATTCCACGGCTGCTGTGGCACAGCATACAATAGCCTGTGTTCTCTATATTCTGGAAAAGCTTCGTTATTACGATGATTATGTAAAGTCCGGGGCTTATGGGTCACAGCCGAGATTTTCCCATTTCGGTCTGCCTTACTCAGAGCTTGATGGTAAGACCTGGGGAATCGTGGGCATGGGAAATATCGGACGGAAAGTAGCCGCTATTGCAGAGGCTTTCGGCTGCCGTGTTATCTGCTTTTCAGCATCCGGCCGAGGAGGCTGTACGGATTATGAGCAGGTGGATTTTGAAACCTTACTGCGGGAATCTGATGTGCTCACACTGCATTGTCCTCTGAGTGACAGAACGAGAAACCTGATTGATCTGGAAGCGTTAAAAAAGATGAAAAAAACGGCGATTCTGGTAAACGTGGCAAGAGGCGCCGTAGTGAATGAAGCTGATCTTTGTACTGCACTGCAGGAAAATTGGATTATGGGGGCAGGAATTGATGTATTAAGCAGGGAGCCGATTGAGCCGGGGAATCCGCTTTTGCAGATTCAGGACAGTAGCAGACTCCTGATTACGCCGCATATGGCCTGGGCAAGCGTGGAAGCGCGTACCCGGGTGGTTACGGAAACCTGCAGGAATATTGAGGCTTTTTTACGGGGAGAAGCCAGGAATGTGGTTAATCCGTAAGAAGGATTGGCAGTGAAAAGGATGGGCACTCAGAGGGTGGAATTGAAAGGGATAGGGATAAAAAGGAAGCTTTCAGGAAGGCAGGAAAATAGAAACTGCAGATAATAAAGGAATACCGGAGCGGCAGGCCAGATGTTTCTAACAGATATCTGAAAACGGCTGGTATCAGCTGCGTGCATTGTGACCGTATGCCGCCGGGGATTCCTTTTATTTATTTTTATACGGACTATATATTGTTTTTTGGAATAGGATTTACAGAAATTAAAAAGTCAGTATCATCGTGCGGGCAGCAGTCAATGCGGCCTGTCAGCTACCTCTTTTTATTCCCTTTTTTTCTTGAGGCCCAGCTTTTATGAAGCTGCTGCCGTTCACGCAGGTAGTTGTTTTTGTTTTCTGTATATTTTGCCTCGTTTTTTAATTTAAGATAGCTGTTCCAGCGTTCGCGGGAAAGTTCGCCGTTCTCAATGGCGGTATTTACAGCACAGCCGGGTTCGCTTTTATGCTGGCAGTCTGAGAAACGGCAAAGAGGAAAATACTGTTCAATATCGGAAAAAGCCTCGCCAAGCCCTGAGGAGACATCCCACATACCCAGCTCACGCATGCCGGGAGTATCAATTATCATGGCTCCGCAGGAAAGGCGGATAAGCTGCCGGTGTGTAGTGGTATGGCGTCCGCGGGAATCATCCTCCCGGATGGCGCCTGTGTCCATCATTTCCTGTCCGGCCAGAGCGTTGAGCAGGCTGGATTTTCCGACCCCGGAGGATCCTAGAAAGACAATAGTTTTGCCCGGAAGCAGATATTGTTTTACGCTGTCGAGGCCAAGTCCGGTTTTAGAGCTGACGGCATAGACGTCTACGCCAAGCGCTGCCGCGCGGACTCTATCGGCCTCTGCCTCCCAGTTTTCATTTAAATCTGCTTTGGTAAGAAGTACTACAGGCTGTGCCCCGCTTTGCCAGGCCAGCGTCAGATAACGATCCAGCCGCCGCAGGTTCAAATCATGATTCAGTGACTGCATGATAAATACATAGTCAAAGTTAGCAGCGACTGCCTGTTCCGCGTGACCTGCAGAAGATGGATCCAGGCGGGAAAAAAAGGTGCGGCGGTGAAGCGTTTTATAAATAATGCTGTCGCTATCGTTCTGCCAGGAAAGAAGGACAAAATCCCCTGTAGTGGGAAAAGGTTCATCTCCGGCATAATAGGATCCTTTTTTTAATCTGGCATAGCCATTGCCATGGGCGCTGACAATCTCAAACCTGTCTTTATACACAGCGGTAATTCTTGCGACAGTTCCATCAGTTCCCTCAGGCAGAAGGTCGCGGGTAAATCCATAGGTCTCTATATTTATATCTGTATTCATGCATTATTCCTCCGAAAATTATATTTAAAGTTTTAAAATAAGTTTTGTCTGACTGTGTTAAGTTGTTTATTTTTTCTCTCATAATAGAATCATCTCCTTTTCTTTTTGACGGCGGCAACCCTGAAAAAGGGCGCAAAAATCCCGCAGAAACAAGCCTTGGCTGCGGTTTCTGCGGGACATAATTAACCATATGCAATGGAATTACATACAAACAGGATGCATGAAAGGATTGTCGCTTTGTTTACATGTTCAATTAGCGGAAGGACACCTCATTCTTTGTTGTCATTATTCATATCTCCTTTCATTTTTTCTTTGAAAAGCTAAAATACATATTCAGTATAAAGTATGATAAGGAAATATGCAACCGGAATTTTGATAAAGTTTTGGCGGAGGAATTTTTATTATTTCATAAATGAGTTTTATATGGATGAAGTGATGGAGCCAGATTTTATACGGGATTGGTAAAAATGCTTTTCAGAAGAGTATTTATGACCGACAGCTTGTTTTCATAGTTTTTCGGCGGTATAATATCCAGAAATGTATGGCCAGTAATTATTATTTTGGAGGATACAGTGAGTCAGAAGCATGGAGTGAGAGAGAAATATAATACGGCGTGTTGGGCGGCGGTTATTATAGGGCTGTTACTGACCGGTTGCATTGTGTGTGCAGCGGCGTTATGGAGCGCCGGAAATAAGAAGGAGGATGCACTGAGACTGGCAGAGGGATATGCAGTTAGAACGGAAGCGCTTCTGGACAGCCTGTTTCATAAGACGGATGTGCTGGAATCTATTGTGATTACGGGCAGGGGAGAGATTTCGGAGGAGGCGTTCCGGGATTTGGCCAAATCTCTGGCAGATGGAGAGGGAATCCGGGCCATTCAGTATCTGCCGGGAGGTGCGGTTTTATATTGCTATCCGTTAGAGGGAAATGAGGCAGTTATTGGTAATAATGTTTTTGATAATCCACGTCGTCGGGATGATGCTTTGCTGGCTGTGGACACACGGGAAATTGCGCTGTCCGGCCCGTACAGTCTGACACAGGGCGGATTGGGGCTTATAGCACGGAATCCTATTTTTCTGACCGATGAAAATGGGAAAGAGAGTTTCTGGGGATTTTCCGTAATTATCCTGGATTTGCCGGAGGCTTTGAATCCGTTGATGCTGGAGGAACTGGAAACCGAGGGTTATGATTACCGGCTTCATGTTATTACGGAGACCGGAGAGGATATGACGATTGCCGGAGCAGAGCAGATTGATGAGAAAAGAAGTCTGAGTTATGAGGTAAGTGTACCCAATCATACATGGGTGCTGAGTATGGCGCCGAAAAATGGATGGGTAAATCCGTTGGTGTTGGTGTATCTGCTGCTGGCTGGGTGGATTATTACAGCGTTGAGCGCACTGCTTGTATACCAGCAGCAAAGGCGAGTGTCCGAGCTTCAGAGATTTGCATCCATAGATGAACTGACAGGACTTTATAACAGGAGGTATCTTGGAGAGCTTCTGGATAAATTGTGTAAAGGTGAAAATGCATTTGCTGTTTTTTATATGGATTTAAATCACTTTAAAGCGGTAAATGACGAATTGGGCCATGCGGCAGGGGATGCAATCTTAAAGGAAGCTTCGGAGCGGATGCGCAGCTGCGCAGGCGGAGACAATCCAACAGCACGGATCGGCGGGGATGAATTCGTAGTGGTATGTCCCGGAAGCAGATTGGCGGAAATTAAAAATATGGAGTCCCGGCTGCGGGAGGTAATAGAGAAGCCTTTTTATGTGGATGGAGAATGCCGGCAGTTGTCATTAAGTATCGGTATTGCTGTATTTCCAGAGGATGGAAATACTTATGACAGCCTGATGCAGAAGGCAGATCACAGGATGTACCAGGAAAAGAAAAAGGAAAATCAGAAAAAGGAAAGTCAGAAAAAATAGAAATCAGAATAAAAATGTAAAATTAAGAGGTAAAATGCCGGGCGCTGAATAACAGGCTCGGCATTTTTCGATATTTTACAAACTGGGGGCTTAATGTTTTCCGATTAAATGTATTTGGGGCTGGGCTGATATTATCGGGTATATTAAAAAAACAGTCAGGATTCAATCAGAAAAGCATCCAGCATCTCCAATATACGTTCCTCGTTTCCGGAAGGAAACGCTGTGGGCAGCTTTTCCTTCTGTTCGGACAGGAAGGACAGGGAGACAGGAAGGTATTCTTCCAGTTTTTTCAGATATGCTTCATTGAACCATGAACCGCTGCCTGCAGCAGAGGTGAGTATGAGTTCATGGCAGTTTTGCATGAGAAAATCACGAAAGGCAGGATTTCTGCAGGGGCAGAGGTCAAAAAGGCCGGCGGTGTAGGAAAAGAGTCGGTTGACTCTGGCAGCTGTTTCTTCCGGGGTGCGGCAGGAGGAAAGCAGCGTCCGGCTTCCGTTTCCCTTATCTTCGCCGATATCCTGCAGATCATCACAGAGCTGAAGAAGAAAGCCAAAACCGAAATAAAATAAAATTTCCTCTTCCGTCATTTTGAGATTGATAAAAAACCGGTCTATGAGGACGGACAGGCCGCCTTTATATATGGAAATATCCATAATATTCCGTTCGGTAAGAAACAGGGATGCATCGGCCTGTTTTTGACTGATTTCCTGCGCCTCCAGCATGAGAAGAAGGCCCTGGCGGATATCTTTTCCCGAGGCTTCACCATAAGAGGCGACCGACTCCGGACTGGGGTAGACGGCGAAAATATCTGCCAGAAGCTGAGCGGTTTTTTCTTCATGGAGGGACAGCGGGGTGATGGGAAGGCCGCTTATTTTATGATGTATGAGGAGATTAAAATGCTTTTTCTCCTCGGAAGTATGTTTGGGATCATCAAGAAAGTTATCGGTAAAGGGATAGAGCATGCTATAGCCAAAGATGGAAGAGGGACAGTCCTGAGGCAGCCCGTTCTGCTCCCTGAAAATGGAATAGACCATGAAATTGCGCAGGGCCTGACCCATATCCTCCGGCTTCATTTCAGGTGCAAAGCTGCGGACCTGCCGGAGAAAGTCCTTCATGGAAGCCTGAAAGGCGGTCAGGCTGTCCTCAGACATGGCTTTGCAAATACCCAGGATCGGTTCGTCAAACAGGAGCCCGTGAAACAGCGATTCCATTTCCTGTGTCCATTTCTGCAGCTGGGGAGCAGGGGACTGGGAACAGGCGGCCTGTTCTGGCTGCTTCCTGGAGAAGGGCAGCCTGACCGCAATTCTGCTTCGGGATGGGAAGGTCTTCATATGCTGCTGAAGCCGTTCCATAGCAGCAGTTACCCAGGCCTCGTTGTTTCTTTTTTCCTCCAGGGATACAGGGGAGAGAAAATCGGGAAAGGTGTCCTGGGAAGAGAGCCATAGTTCGCGGATGCGGGGAAGAAGGGCAGAGGTTATATAATTTTTATCAAATATCATGGGGATTCTCCTGTCTGTCCGACGTGCTTGAAAAAACGTTGTGTTGTTAATTTTTGGTACTGTTATCATTATGCAGGGAATGAAGGGGAATTACAAGCAAATTGTGGTTGCAGGGTGATGCATTCTGAAAACATTCCGAACTCTTTCCCTTTATACAATACAATGATAGAATAAGGCAATAGGTAAGGGCAGGGAAGAAGATAAAAAGGATTGAGGGGGAGTATATGAACTGGAGAAAGAGTATTCTGGTGAGAGTAGCGGTGCTGTTTGTTCTTCTGGGAAGCGTTACCGCAGTTTCAATGGGAATTATAGCTTATTCTTTTGCAAAGCATGCCATAGCGAAAAATATGTACAACGCACATAAGGACGTTGTTTGGCAACTCAGCAAAAGTATTGATTTTGAAGTACAGAAGAATCTGGCTATCATTACTTCTCTGTACTACGATGAAAATCTCAAAAAAATTTTTATGGAAAACAATGCGTCGGAGTATGAGATGATTCAAATGGAAGCTCGTGCCGTAGACATTGTCAGACAGACTAAAAATACACAGCCTTTGAATAACTGCAATATTATTTTATTTGATGCTTCAGGCGGTGTTTACGGAATGGTTACGGAGGGAACAGATTTTACCTGGCTGGAAGGAAAGCCTTATTTTTCCAAGTTGGCTTCGAGCCGCAGTATTATATGGGAGGGAGGAAGTACCGGAATTGGTAAAAACAATGAGGGACGGTTTATTATCAGTGCTATTAAGGCAGTTAAAGACAAGCATGGCAGGGTTTTGTATTACATAGTTGCCGAAACGGACGAAAAGGTTTTTTTTGATCTATATAAAGGCACTTTGAATTTAAATAATACCATATGTATTGTAGATGAGTATGGGACAATTGCTTCCAGTAGCAGCCGGGAACAGAATGGAGAAAGCTTTTCGGAACAGTATGGAGTGACTGCAGAACAGCTGGATAGCGGCCTTGACAGAAAAGTTCGTCTTAATTCCAGGGATTATATGGTGTTAAAGAAGCAAATTTCCGGAACTAATTGGTGGATTGTGGATATGGTGCCATTTAAGCAGATGTCAGAGGAGGTTTTCTGGCTTCGCATGGTACTGGGAATTTTCATGCTGGTTATGATTGTGTTTACAGTAGTTCTGACTTTGATATTGATGTTATATTTTGGAAGGCCGATAAACCAGCTAAAGCATTGTATGATGCAGGTTACAAAGGGAAAATTTTCAGAGCATATGGATTATCAGAGGGACGATGAGATTAAGGTGCTGGCCGAAGGGTTCAATATGATGGTAGAGGATCTGAAGATATATATGAAGGATCTGGTCTATCAGCAGCAGCTTTTGCGAAACGCTGAATTAAAGGCAATGCAGGCTCAGATCAGGCCTCATTTTCTATACAATACTCTGGAATCAATTTCTTATCTTGCACAAATGGGGGAAAATTCAAAAATTAAAGTATTGGCTCAATCGCTTATCGGGCTGCTGCGTATGACTATTGGGGATATCAGGAGTACCATAACCCTGGAGGAGGAGCTGGAAGGGGTAAGACAGTATATAAATATTCAGAATATCCGTTACGGTAATACTCTGAGAGAAAGCATCTATGCGGAACCGGAAATCATGGAGTGTAAAATACTTAAGCTATTGCTTCAACCGATAGTGGAGAACGCTATTATACATGGTATTGCACCTCTTTCGGCATCGGGAATAGTAATGATATATGGAAAGCGGGATGAGGACGGAATCTGTATAGAAATCAGTGATAATGGAGTAGGCATGGAAGCCGGAGAGGTAGAAAGACTTTTGAGTGACAGAAAGAGAGAGGGGAATTTTTCAGAGATAGGTATTGCTAATGTGCAGGATCGGATTCAGACACTGTATGGGAAAAAATATGGGTTGGCAATATTCAGCCAGCCGGGTTGCGGGACTACGGTAGAAGTCCATTTGCCCTATATATTGAGTGAGGGAGATGAAATTAAAAATGAGGGAAAAGAGACAGAAGATACTGATTGTTGAGGATGAACCGATACTTCGACAGGGACTTGAGGTTCTGGGAGACTGGGGCAAAAACGGGCTGATACTTATTGGCAGCGTACAAAACGGCAGAGAAGCGCTGGAACTGATGGCGACGGAACTGCCTGACATAATTATTACGGATATCATGATGCCTGTTATGGATGGAATTGAACTGATAAAAAGGGTGAAGATTCATTATCCGGAGGTGGAAATTATTGTTTTGAGCAATTACAGTGATTTCCAGTATGTGAGGCAGGCTATGAAAGCGGGGGCTGCCGATTACCTGTTAAAAGTGCAGATTGACTTTGACAGCCTTCTTGATGTTGTAAATAAGGTTGGCGAGGATATTTTACATAGAAAGAGAATACAAGAGTTTAGAATTCCTGATGAATTGGAGATCGAAAGGAGCGCTTTTTTAAAGCGGTTGTTGTTCTGTACAGAAGTTGAAGATAAAGATGCGGAAAAGAGTGCAGAGAGTCTGGGGTTAATATGGAACAGCAGACGCCTGGCCGTATATACTGTGGAATTTTTTAAGGATAAACAGGAATTGAGAGGGGAAGAAAAAGCAGAACTTTTAAACAGGATACGTGAATGTCTGACGGAGCTTGAGGAAGGTATGGTCCGGATGCAGGAGAATATGGGACGTATATATTTCATTGCGGTATGGAATAAAGATACCTCGAAAATATTGTGTGAATTTCTGAAAAAAAGGATTGTTCCGGACAACGGAATTTCATTCCGTATGGCAGCAGGTATTATGGTTAACAGCTTTTCACAAATTCCGAGGTCAAGAACCAGTTCGGAGAGAGGCCTATCCTATTGCTTTTATTTAGGGGAAAACACCTGCTTTGACTGCAGCCAGCGGCATATGGACAAAATAATATGGTCACTTGATGGTGAAAAACTGAGATACGCCTGTATTGTAAAAGATGTAAATGTAATTATGGAAATCGCAGATGACCTGTTGAAAACGGCTGTAAGTGATGATTTTATGGACCCTTACGATTTATTGAAGTCCGCAGAGGGAATACTGCATATCCTTATGGTGAATGTGCGGAAAAATAAAGACAATAGCAGTGAAAGAATGAAGCAGATGCAGTATTTCAGGCAGCTGGAGGAGTGCAGTTATTATGACAGCTTCTATAAGGTGTTCAGGCAGTTGCTGATAGAACTGACGAGTGCCGGGGAACAGGATTTGATAAAAAGCAGAAATCCTCTTTTTTTAGATATTTTCGAGTATGTGAACTCGCATATCGAGGAGGATATGACTTTAAAAAGTCTGTCGGAGGAATTTCATGTAAATTACAGTTATCTGTCACAAATGTTTAAGAACTATACGGGCACGAATTTCAGCAGCTATCTGAATCAGCAGAGAATACAAAGGGCGGTGGAGCTGTTGAAGGAAGGCAGATATTCGGTGGCAGATGTCGGGGATATGGTCGGGTATCATGAAGTAAGCTATTTCTGTAAGGTATTTCGTAAATATACGGGAAAGACACCTTCTGACATTCAAAAAATATAAAAAAAGTATTATTTTTTCCAAATATTTTTATATTCGGCTGTAATTATTTTTTTGAAACTATAATCTGTATTAAAAATGGAAGATTTTTTACTAATGATTATCTGTACGCTTTGTTATGATAGGTGTACAGATAATTTTTTAGATGCAGGGTAGCAAAGTAAAGCATCTGAAAAGGGAAGGCCGGCCTTTACAAATCTGTATCTATAAATAATAAGGATAAGGAGTGGGAGGTTTGCAAAAAAAAGGTTTAAATACTGGAAAGAAAAAAGGGAGTGACCGTTTAACGGGGTATGCTATGATTGCACCTTTTTTCATTCTGTTAATGCTTTTTGTTATCGTACCTATTGTGATTAATGTTATCCTCAGCTTTATGAACTATAATATGAGGGAAATTCACTTTGTTGGATTTACCAATTATATAGAATTGTTCAAGGATAAATTATTCGGGATTGCTTTCAAAAATACTTTGTTTTATACCGTGTTTAATGTTTTGTTTACAATGATTATCAGCTTTTTGCTGGCTGTATTTCTGAACCGTAATCAATGGATAACAAAATTTGCCAGATCATGTATGTACATTCCTTATGTAACATCTATGGTGGTGGCAGCTATGATTTGGCTGTGGATGTATGAACCTCATGGAGGCGTATTTAATGAAATATTGAAAGCCTTAGGATTACAGCCGGTCAACTGGCTGCTTCAGAAATCCACCGCACTTCCCTGTATCATTGCAATGAATGTGTGGAAAGGGATTGGCTATAATATGGTATTGTTTCTTGCGGCGCTTCAGGGAGTACCGACGGCTTTATATGAGGCGGCGTCAATGGATGGTGCAAAAGGATGGGCAAAAATCAGATATATTACAATACCGATGATACAGCCGATTATCTTTTTTATTTTTATTACAAATATTATTAATTCGTTTAATGTTTTTGAATCGGTAACTGTTATGACGAGCGGAGGGCCTTTAAATTCCACAACCACACTGGTTCATCAGATTTATACAAGAAGTTTTACAGAATATAAGCTTGGATATGGTTCTGCTATTGCAATGGTGCTTTCCATTTTTGTATTATTATTTACTTTCTTAAGTTTCAGATTTGGCAGCCAGAGTAATGATACGGGCAATTGAGGGGGATGAAAGACATGAAAAGGAGTACAGGCAGAAATGTTCTAAGAAATATTGTACTGATAATTCTATGTTTAATTATGTGCTTTCCATTTTTTATGATGTTAAGCACTTCGCTGAAAAGCTATACGGAAATTAAATCTCCTGTCTTTCATTTGTTTCCGGAAAGAATCCGATGGGAGAATTATGTGGAGTTGTTTCAGTCTGGCAGATGGGGCAGGTACTTTTTAAACTCATTTACTATTACCGCAATCAGTACGGCTGCAGCGGTTATCATTAATTCCATGGCAGGATATGCCTTTGCGCGGCTGCATTTTAAAGGCAGAGATACATTATTTGGAATAGCGCTGCTGGGAATGATCGTGCCTGCGCAGGTTACTATGCTTCCAGCCTATGTCATTATGAAATATATACCTTTTGCAGGAGGCAATAATATTTTTGGCATGGGAGGATCCGGACTTTTAAATACAACGCAGGGACTAATCCTGATTTATCTGTCTGGTGCATTCGGAGTTTTTCTATTCAGACAATTTATGCTTAATTTTCCGGATTCTCTGGATGATGCGTCCAGAATTGACGGATTATCCAGATTCGGTACTTATGTAAGAATATATATGCCGTTATCAAAGCCTGCAATTGCAACCATGGTGGTATTAAGAGCGACCGCAACCTGGAATGACTATATATGGCCGCTTCTGATGACGCAAAAAGACAAGTTTTATACAGTGCAGCTGGCGCTTTCCAGGTTCAGAAGTGAATCCGGAAATGAATGGCAGTATACGATGGCGGCAACTGCCGTAATTATATTACCAATTATTATACTTTTTTTGTTCCTTCAGAAATATTTTATTGAGGGAATTGCAACAACTGGATTGAAGGATTAATGGAGGAAATCAAATGAAAAAGGGAATTGCACTATTATTAACAGGCTGTATATTAATGTCCATGCTGACGGGATGTGGAAACAGTACGGATAATAAAACGGAAGAAGTCTCCGGACAGGGGAGACAGGAGGAGAATCAGGAACAGGTTCATCTGACATTTCTTACAAATGAAGCGGCAGGCGATGAGCAGCACCTTGAATACTATGAACAGCTTATTTCTAATTTTGAAAGCAAGAATCCGGGAATTACAGTGGAACTTCTGCAAGGAGGGGACTGGCAGGATATGGAGACAAAGCTGAATGCTGCAATGTTGAGCAATACCTATCCTGATGTAATTCTTTGTCCGTTGAATACCTTTGGACAAAGGGCAGCGCTGGGAGATTTTATGGATTTGTCAGAATATATTGAAGGCTGGGAGGATAAGGAGGATATATTTGACGCCAGCATTGATATTGGAAAATATCAGGGAATAAGCTATGGAATTGGAGGTTTTCCTGTTCCTGAGGTAGTTATGTACCGGAAAGATTACTTCAAAGAGGCCGGACTGGATCCGAATTCGCCGCCTGAAACATGGGAGGAGCTTTACGATTATGCGAAGAAACTGGTGGTTATGGATGACAGCGGAAATGTAGAAAGAGGCGGTTTTGACGTTCCCATATCGGATCCGAATGTTACTTTAATGGAAGTTTTTATGAGACAGGCAGGAAATAAAATTATCGATTCCGAAAAGGGAGAAATATGTATTGATCAGCCAAGTGCCATAAAAGCGATGGAATTTCTTAAGAAATTTATAGATGAAAAGCTAACGATTACATATCAGCGCGGGACAGATGATCCGGTATTATCCGGTAAAAGTGCAATAGGAATAGTTTATTTGGATTCCGCAAAAAAAATATTGGAGGAAGATCCTTCAATGAAAGATAAGCTGGGTTTCTTTCCTTATCTAAATGGAGGAGAGGAGGCTGCATTTACTGGATATCGTGTAATGGCAGTGAGCGAAACCTGTAAAAATAAAGAAGCAGCCTGGAAATTTGCTAAATATTTTTATAATTCAGATGAAATGTGGAACAGGTATGAGAAATTTGGAAATATTCCGGTTAGAGTATCTCTGTCAGATAAATATATTCAGGAAAATCCGGAATTGAATAAGGTGGTTATGGCAAGCGTGGAAAAGGGAACCGGAAGACCTGTAAGCGGATGGGTTTCTGTATTGACAAAATATGAAGTGCAGGCATATGAGGAGATTATGAACGGGGTCAAAGAACCGGAACAGGCACTGAAGGATGCGGCAGAAGCTGCCAGGGCAGAAATTGATTCACAGCAATAATAACGGGAGTATAGCGTAAAATGGGAAAAAAACCAAATATAATTATTGTGCTGGCTGATGATATGGGATTTTCTGATATAGGCTGTTTTGGCTCGGAAATACGAACCCCCTGTCTGGATGCTATGGCGGCTCAGGGAATCAGATACAATCATATGTATAACAATGCAAGATGCTGCCCGAGCAGAGCATCGCTGCTAACCGGATTATACCCTCATCAGGCCGGAGTTGGCCTGATGATGGAAAATCTGGGAATTAAAGAATATCAGGGTTATTTGAATGATTCATGTATTACTCTTGCCGAAGGCGTAAAAAGCGCGGGCTATCAGACCGGAATGATTGGGAAATGGCATGTGGGGGGAGGTTACCAGAAAACAAGAGAAGCATTGGAAAGGGCAGGAAAAAAGGGATATCCCACACCAATGCAAAGAGGCTTTGATTATTTTTATGGTACATTGGAGGGCGCGGGAAATTATTACAACCCGGTCACATTAATGGAAAATGGGGAATGGATTAATATCCGGCCTGAGGATAATTTTTATTATACGGAAAAAATAGGAGAGAAAGCATGTGAAGCTCTTGAAAGGTTCTCCGGAGATGATGCTCCTTTTTTCCTTTATGTATCATTTAATGCGCCACACTGGCCTCTGCATGCGAGAGAAGAAGATATTGCAGCCTATGAGGGCACTTATCTTGCCGGATGGGACGAAATAAGAAAACGAAGATATCAAAAGCAGTTAGAGATGGGAATTGTAAAGGATATCTGGGATATGTCTCCCCGGGACACCGGTTCTCCTGATTGGGATGAAATTGAGGATAAGGACTGGGAGGATATTAAGATGGCCGTTTATGCGGCGCAAATAGAAGAAATGGACAGAGCAATAGGAAAAATCAGGGAAAAGCTTACCCAGTTGGAATTAGTAAAGGATACTTTTATCTTATTTACATCTGATAACGGGGCATGTGCGGAAGAGCTTCCGGAGGATGGGTGGATCTGTAATTTTGCTTCTGAGAGGACACTTAATGGGGAAAAAGTTGAGATTGGTAATTTATCAAAGAGACGTCCCGGAAAAGAGGATACCTATATGAGCTACGGGCTTCCTTGGGCTAATGCCAGTAATACACCGTTCCGGCTTTTCAAGCATTGGATCCATGAAGGCGGTATTTCTGCTCCCTGTGTGGTTTCCTGGGGGGATAATATTAAGAATCCCGGAAGGGTAGAGGAAACTCCAATTCATTTTATAGACATTATGCCCACGATTCTTGAGCTTGCAGAAGCTGAGTATCCAAGGGAACGGAAAGGAACCCCGATTCATCCGGTTGCAGGGGAAAGTTTCCTCTCCAGTGTACGGGAAAAGTGGGAAAGAAAACGTCCGATTTTCTGGGAACATGAGGGTAACTGCGGAGTTCGGCTGGGGAGGTATAAGCTGGTCCGTTGTTATCCTGAGGATTTTGCGTTATATGATATGGAGCTGGACAGAACGGAGCTGCATGATATTTCAGGAGAACATCCGGAAATAAAAAAAGAACTGCTTAAGGCTTATGAAGAGTGGGCACAGGAAACTGGTGTAAAAAGCAGAGAGAAAATTCTTGAAATCATAAAGAACTCAGAAGTATAGAAAATCCCCCTTCCTCTTTCCATAATACAATGTTAGAATAAACTATCATCATTACATTTACAGAAGGGTATGGGGAAAGGAAGGGACAGGAAATGGAGAAAGTCGGTCTGACGAATACGGAGCTTCAGGTATCACAGCTGTGCCTGGGAACTGCGGATTTCGGGACGAAGAGGAGCCGGGAGGAAGCTTTCCGGCAGATGGATGTTTTCCTGGACGGCGGCGGTAATTTTATTGATACTGCTCATGTTTACGGGGATTGGGCCTGTGAGGAAAAGGGCTGCAGCGAGAAAGTGATCGGGGAGTGGCTGGCTGGTAAGAGGGATAAGGTGATTCTTTCCACTAAGGGCTGCCATCCTCCAATTAATGATATGGAATGTTCCAGAGTGGATGTACACAGTCTGCGTGAGGATGTGGAGGAGAGCCTTCGCTGTCTGAAAACGGATTATATTGATCTGTATTTTCTGCACAGGGATAATCCGCAGGTGCCGGCAGGGGAATTGCTGGAGGCGCTGGAGGATGAGGTCCGCAGAGGAAATCTGCGTTATTATGGATGTTCCAACTGGAGCCTGGGACGTCTGAAGGAGGCCGACAGGTATGCAAAGGAGCACGGCCTGAGAGGGTTTGCATGCAATCAGATGATGTTTGTTCTGGCGGATGTGGTTCCGGAAACGCTTGTGAAGCCTCAGCTTACCATTCTTGACGGGGAGTATTACCGGTATGAAAAGGAAACGCAGCTGTCTTTTATGGCTTATATGTGTATGGCGGGAGGATATTTTTCCAAACGTATGGCGGGAAAGCCGGTGTCCGCACAGCAGAAGGAGCGGTATCACGGGGATGCCAATGAAGCTATCCTGCGGAAGCTGAAGCTGTATGTGAGCGAGGGTTACCAGGTGACGGATTTCCTTTTCAGCTATGTGAAAATGGCAGGTTTTCCATCCATCCCCATTGCGGGTTTTGGCAGCGAGGCGCAGCTGAGGCAGGGGCTTGACTGTATTGACAGGGAGGTCCCGGAGGAAATAATGAAGGACCTGATTTCTTTGAAAAGAACACAGTCCTATCAATGGTAGGAGATTTTACAACCGGCAGTTGATTTCTGCCGGTTTTTCTAATGTCCCGTTATTTTCCAGGGATCCGGTTCGTGTTACAATAGGGCTGTAAAAATGGCAGTTAATAAAAATTGTATGCTCTTTCAGCATACGGATTGGAGCAGGATGGAACTACGGCTGGCAGAAAATATTGCAAGATTCAGGAAATCCAGGGGATATACCCAGGAGGAGCTGGCGAAGAGGCTGAGCATCTCTTCCCAGGCTGTTTCCAAGTGGGAAAATGCCCAGTCGCTGCCCGACATATCTCTACTTCCCGCACTGGCGGGGCTTTTGGAGACGGATATCGACACACTGATGGGATATATCCCGAAAAAGAAAGCGGTAACGCCTTATGAAGAGCGTTATAAAATTGAGGAATATTATTGGGGAACTATGCCCGGAGAAATGTGTCTGGAGCTTTTGCGCAGATGCTATCCCACCAGGCCGCTGCGGCTGCTTGAGGTGGGCTGCGGGGAAGGGAAAGACGCAGTCTTTTTTGCAAGAAACGGATATCAGGTAACAGCATTTGATGTGACGGAGTCCGGAATTGAGAAGGCGAAGCGGCTGGCAGATATCCATCAGGTGGAGGTTAATTTTTTCAGGGCGGATCTGCATGATTACCGGCTGGATGAGGAGTTTGATGTAATATACAGCTCCGGGGTTTTCCATCATATCCTGCCCGAGCTGCGCAGGGAAATCATGGAGAATTATATTGCTCATACTGCGCCTGGCGGCATGCATGCAATTAATGTGTTCGTGGAAAAACCGTTTATTCCCGTGCCGCCTGATTCGGACGGCGGGGAAAACTGGGTGTCCGGAGAGCTTTTTACCTATTACAGGGACTGGCTGCTTGAGGAATGTAGGGAGACAGTTTTTGATTGCCGCAGCGGCGGGATTGGGCATAAGCATTGTATGGATACTGTTTTTGCGAGGAAGCTGCCTGAGAACGGTGGTTTCTGAAAAATACTTTGAAAAAGCTGAGAAAAAGTATTTGAGAATAACCGGGAAGGGATGAGTTATGACTGATTTTATAAAGGAGACACAGAATGCGGTGCCGGGAGCGATCCGGCTGGAAACCGCGCGTATGATTCTCAGGGATCACAGGCTGGAGGATCTGGAAAGCCATCATGAAATGCTGTCTGATCCGGAGGTGATGTATTATCTGCCGGACATTATGACTCACAGCCTGGAAGAATCCCGACGGGATTTGGAAACCTCGGTCAGGGCGGTGACGGCACAGCCCAGGAGGGAGTATTTCCTGCGAATGGAGGAGAAGGGAACGGGAGAGCTGATAGGGGAGATCGGCTATACGGTTACGGAGGAGACACCAGTGGGAAAGCTGGTTCACGCCGGGTATTTCAGCAGGAAAAGGTTCTGGGGCAGGGGATATATGTCAGAGGCGTTTGCGGAGGTGCTGCGTTTTGCATTTGAGGAGAATGGGGTATTCCGGCTGACTACCGGCTGTGACCCGGAAAATAAAGGTTCCGAAAAGGTGATGAAAAAGTGCGGACTGATAAAGGAAGCGGATATGAAGAAAAAAGTCTGGATGCATGGGAAAATGAGGGATCGGGTGGAATACCGTATGCTGCGTGAGGAATGGGAGGTGGGCGGAAAACGGAGGTGACGGCGTAAAAAGAGGGATAAAATCCGGGACATAACAAAACAAAATCCGGGACAAACAGGTCCCGGCCATAAGTGCGGCGTGAACCGTAACAATATAGGACAAATCAGGAGGAAAACCAGAGCACGGTCTTGCATTTTTACAGTATCTTTGCTACCATAAGAACGGAATACTCCAGTGATGACAGGACAGACGACCATCACTATAATAAAAATTCGGCTGGTGAATGTAATGTATGCCGTTCCCTGGGCGGGGACGGAAACTGCAAATTTTAGGAGGAACTAATATGAGTAGCGAAATCAGAGACATTAACCTGGCCGAATCCGGCGAGCAGAAGATCGAATGGGTCAGAAGAAACTGTGATCTGCTTCGGATGCTGGAAGAGGAATTCAGCCAGAGCAAACCGTTTGCCGGGAAAAAAGTGACCCTTTCCGTCCATCTTGAGGCGAAAACCGCGTATTTGTGTAAGGTGCTGGCGGCAGGCGGCGCTGAAATGTATGTAACCGGATCAAATCCTCTTTCCACACAGGATGATGTGGCGGCGGCGCTGGTTAAGGCCGGGCTGGAGGTTCATGCCTGGTATGGAGCAACGGAAGAAGAATACAATGCACATATCCGTGCGGTACTGTCCGCAGGTCCTAATATCATCATTGATGACGGCGGGGATCTGGTGCATATGGTTCATACGGAAATGCAGGAGCTGATCCCCAATATCCTGGGCGGCTGCGAAGAAACCACCACAGGAATTATCCGCCTGGAGGCCATGAACAGGGCCGGGGACTTGAAGTTCCCTATGATCCGTGTCAACAATGCGCAGTGCAAGCACTTTTTTGATAACAGGTATGGTACGGGCCAGTCCGTATGGGATGGCGTGATGCGTACCACCAACCTGATTGTAGCCGGAAAGAATGTTGTGGTAGCCGGTTATGGCTGGTGCGGCAAGGGTGTTGCCATGAGGGCAAAGGGCCTGGGCGCCAAGGTGATTGTAACGGAAATCAATCCGGTGAGGGCTATCGAAGCGGTAATGGACGGCTTTGAGGTAATGCCCATGAAGGAAGCTGCCAAAATCGGCGATTTCTTTGTGACGGTAACTGGCTGTGACAAGGTAATTGATGAAGAGGATTTTGCTGTGATGAAGGAAGGCGCTATTCTGTGCAATGCCGGACATTTTGACTGCGAAATCGACATGGCGGGCCTTCGTAAAATCGCTGTGGAAACAAAGGAAATGCGTAAAAATATCATGGGATATAAGCTGCCTACCGGCCAGTGGATTTTCGTTCTGGCTGAGGGCCGTCTTGTTAACCTGGCAGCAGGAGACGGACATCCGGCGGAAATCATGGATATGAGCTTTGCTATTCAGGCTCTTTCCGCGAAATATCTGGTGGAGCATGGCCGTGAAATGACAGAGATGCTCATCGATGTGCCGGTGGAAATCGACGAGGATGTTGCAGCGAGAAAGCTGCGTTTTATGGGCAAAGAAATCGATACGCTGACTGCGGAGCAGGAGGCTTATCTGAATAAATCCCTGGTATAGGCGATAGTAAGATTTTAAATAGGTTAACACATATATTACAGAAGCATATATCATCAAAAAAGCCTGTCCTGGTTATAAAAAACCAGACAGGTTTTTTTATTCAAGCTTTGCGTCCGGTGCTTCTTTAGTCTCCTCAAGGGAAAAATAGTCAAAATATGCCGGAGGCACACAGGGCTGTCCTTTTCCTGTAGCGAACATTCCCACATATACACCGGTAAAACTGCGGCCAATTACCTCACAGGCCAGAAATCTGGTGGAGGCCGATGCGAGATAAATGGGCTCATGATCTCCTGAGTAATAAAAATGATAATGGCTGCGCGTCGCTTCAATGTGCAAAGTTACCTCACCGGCGGGAGCCGGGACACAGGCAGCAATTTGACAGAAATCGTCCGCTCTTTTCTCAACGCAGATGAAGCTTTGTCCATTCATCAGCCTTTTGGAAAGCTTATAGTAGAAGAGGTTGGTTGCCAGTATGAGAATACCGGCTTCTTGGTTTTCCTTTTGTGGACAGAAATCCATTTTGGCGCGGATCCGGCAACAGAAATACCGCTGCCGCCGCACAAGCAGGGCCGGGGACTCCAAATCGCTTATATCAAATGAATTACCGTATAGTGTAAGGCAGCTTTTTCTTTGAGCCAGGCAATAGCATTCCCTGTGTGGATTGCGCAGATAATTCCAACAATACGCAAGGCTTTCTCCATCAAAATGATCCAGGGAAATTTCATGCGGTACAGGAAACTGTACCAAGTCATGTCCGCAGGAATCCAGGCTTACGCATTTGCTCCCGTTTACAACTGGCCAGCCATCGTCGTTCCAGCTGACGGCTGAAAGAAAGGTCTCACGGCCGATATGGCTCATATATCTGCGGGCCAGGCGTATTCCCAGGTGAACCATCCACCAGTTACCATTGGCATCCTCCACCAAATCCCCATGTCCTATGCAATGGACGCCGGGGGTCTGCACAGGGATATTGGTAAGGATGGGATTGTGGGGACAGGATTCAAAGGGACCCCAGGGGGATTTGCTTCGGGCGATGGTTTCCATATGGGTAAACTGGGTGCCGCCCTCCGCTACCATGAGATAGTACCACCCGCCGATGGCATACAGATGCGGGGCCTCAGCCGCCCGCCCCCCTGTGCCTGTCCATAAAAACCGGATTTCGCTGATAAGCTTTCCTGTTTCCGGGTTGATTTCCGCCTGCGATATGCCGGACCGGCCATCCGATGCACCCAGGTTTGTTGTAAGATATACATGGCCTTTGTCAAAGGTCAGTGAGGGATCAATTCCTCCCATATCCACCCAGATGGGTTCGGACCATTCTCCGGCCGGATCCGTGGCAGTCACGTAAAAGTTCCCATGGCCGGTTACGTTTGTGCTGGCAACATAAAATATGCCTTCATGATAACGGATGGTGGGAGCCCAAATCCCTCCGGAGGGAGGGACATTAGTCAGGGGAATCTGGGAGGCTCGTGTAAGGCAATGACCAATCTGTTCCCAATGAATTAAATCCAGGCTGTGAAACACTGGGATTCCCGGAAAATATTCTGCGGAGCTGGTAACCAGGTAATAATCTTTGCCCACGCGGCAGACACTGGGATCCGGATAAAAACCAGGCAGGACAGGATTCTGATAATCCATATGAAAGCTCTCCTTTCGGGCAGAGAAATGTGGGAGTGATCAATAAAAAGCTTTTTTCAGAAGGACAAGTATTTTTCCTGATGTTGAAATACTTCTGCCATTTTCAATATATTTTCCGGGGGTACATCAAAGGACAGCGCGTGTGTCGGGGCCAGGATATAGCCGCCGCCTTCGCGAAGAATCCGGGAAACCCTTATAATTTCGTCACGGACACCTTCGGGGGTGGCATAAGGCAGACACTGCTGGGTGGATATCCCGCCCCAGAAGGTCAGATCCTTGCCGTAAAGTTTTTTCATTTCCGCGATATCATAGATTTCCGGCTGAAAGGTTTGATAGCAGTCCAGGCCGATTTCGATCAGATCCGGAAATATTTCGTGGCAGTCTCCGCAGGAATGCTGAATGACATATTTCCCCCCGGCTTTCACCCGCTGATAAAGTCTGGCCATCCGCGGCTTCAGAAAATGGCGCCAGTGATTTGGCCCCATAATAAGCCCTCTTTGCTGTCCCCAGTCATCACCGAAATAGACAGCGTCAACATCGTATTCCAGAGCCAAATCGATCATCGGAAGATAGTAATCACAGATGCGGTCAAATAATTCGTCCAGTTCGTCCGGGCAAATTAGCATACTCATCAGAACATTCTCCATCCCCATCAGACTCCAGGCCCGCTCAAACATACAGAAGCCGAACCCTGCCACCGTAAAACGGTCTCCGTTTTTGGCTACAAGCGCTTCATACTCCTGGCGAAGCCTTTTTTCATCAAATACGGGAAATTCGTAATGATAGTCCTCCAGGTCTTTTATCTGCGGCTTTTCCACAATGCCAATGTCCTTGTCCGCGCCGTTGCGGTTCCAGATAACACCGAATTCATCCTGAAAAAAACCGGGTTTTCCAGGCAGCTGTGTGGGCCATCCCCAATACTGGATGATATTGATGCAGCTGCCAATTTTCTCCTCGATTTCCTCATCTTTGGTGTAAGCGATCAGCTGATCCAATGCCTGTTTTGTGAAGTCCATGTGAAAAGGTATTGTTTCATGCTCCCGGTGCTCCAGTGCCTCAATAACAGCTTGACGTCTTGTCATAAAATCCTCCTTGCCCGCAGCGGGCGTTCGTTTTTAGCAGCTCCTTCAAAACGTCCGGGAAGCTGTTTTTAGTATTACCGTTTGTCGGAGAGGGGGTATACGGAATCTCTCAGGATCAGTTCACAGGGAAGCAGGCTGGTGTGTTCCACTTCCTTTCCGTCCAGCAAATCCAACAGAATTGTGGCAGCAAGTTTTCCTATGTCATAAAACGGAATCCGCAGGGTGGTGATAGCGGGGGTGCTGTAAGCGGAGCAGGTTCTGTCATCAAAGCCAATGACTGAAAGCTGCTCGGGCACCTGTCTGCCGCATTTGCGTCCGGCGGCGATAACGCCGCAGGCCATAGGATCGTTCATGGCAAAAATGGCGGTAGGAGGATCTGGGTAAGAGAGAAGTTTACAGGTCTGTTCAAAGGCAAGGTCATAGTTCCAGTCACCGGAAAGTATAAAATGAGGTGGAAGCACCAGTTCCGCATCTACCATGGCGGACTGGAAGCCCATAATACGCTGGTGGACAAATTCCTGTCCCAGATTACCCGTGATGATTCCCATACGTGTGTGCCCCTTGGAAATCAGATGCATGGCGGCCTGTCTTGCAGCCTCAAAATTATCATAATCCACACTATAATCGGTCCTGAGGGCGGAGCTGTAGGCAAAGACGACCGGGAGCTTAATCAGGGAACGGATATGGGCCACATTTTGGGAATTGGCGCCTATGTATATGACACCGCAGGCCCTGGAGGCTTCCAGTATGTGCAGGCTGGATTCCAATAGCTGGGTATCATAATCTTCGTGGCTGTAGGTCCTCAGATTGCATAGGTTTACCGTGAATCCCTTCTGATCCAGAAAGCCGCAGATAGCGTCAATAATGGGAGGCGTGCTGAAGGCGGCAACCTCTTCGGCAATAACACCTATGGATTTATAGCTGTTTGTCTTCAGATTCTTGGCTGCGATGTTGGGGACATAGTGCAGTTCGGCAAGAGCGGCAGTCACCCTGGCCTCCGTAGCCGGTGAAACATTTTTTGTTTTATTAAGTACATGGGAAACGGTTGCTATGGAAACACCGGCTAACCTGGCTACATCATGTATGGTAACCATAATTATCCTCCTCTGAAAGTTGATGCGTTATACGGAACAGTTTTATTTATTTTCAGTTCTTCTTTATTCTATCATAATTAAACGTTTACCACAAGCTAAGAAAAGGAATTAGAGTTTTTAAACAAAAAAAAGAAGCGTAAGGGCATTGTGAGAGATAAAAATCGTGCATAAATCACAAAAAAATAAAGAATCAGACTTGGCAATTGACATATTCAATAGGGTGTGATAACCTCTAACTAAGAAAAACGTTTAACTGTACCGAGAGTATAAAATAAGACATCAGACCAGTAAAATCCAGAAATATGCCTGTTTATAAAAATAATATACCAATAAAAAAGAAAAACGTTTAAAAGGAGGGGAAGTGCGTGTTTACGAAAAAGAAGGAGAAAGGAAATTTCAGAGAACTGCTTCTGCAGTACAGGAAAAATAAAGAACTATTTCTTCTATTTATTCCGGTGCTTTTGTTCTATATCATTTTCTGCTACATACCAATGGGCGGTATTGTGATAGCCTTTAAGGATTACAAGCTGATGCAGGGAATCTGGGGAAGTCCCTGGGTGGGGTTGGAGAATTTCAGAGAACTGTTCACAACGCCGAGTTTTTATGAAATCCTGGGAAACACTTTGTGGATCAGTATTCTCAGACTGGTATTCGGTTTTCCGGCGCCCATTCTTCTTGCCATTTTGCTCAATGAGGTGCGCCATGCCAGATATAAGAAGGTAGTACAGACCTTCAGTTATCTTCCGCATTTTCTGTCGTGGGTTATCCTGGCCGGCGTGTTCCAGCAGCTGCTGAGTCCGTCTACAGGAGCGGTTAACGCTCTGCTTGGAAAATTGGGAATTGACCCCATTTATTTTCTGGGGGATCCGAAATGGTTTGTATTTACAATTATTTTAACAGGAATCTGGCAGAGCATCGGATGGGGAACCGTTATCTATCTTGCGGCAATTTCAGGAATCGATCCGCAGCTGTATGAAGCGGCCATGCTGGACGGCGCGGGTAGATTCAAAAGAATTCTTTATATAACGCTCCCATGCCTGGCGCCGACAATAACCATTACATTGATTCTGAACACGGGCGGTATTCTGAATGCCGGCTTCGATCAGATTATGAACCTGTATAATGAGGCTGTCTATGAGGTGGGAGATATCATTGACACCTATGTATATCGAAGAGGTTTGGAAGGAATGCAGTACAGTTATTCCACTGCGGTCAACCTGTTTAAAAATGTGATTGGTTTGGGATTTGTTCTGTTTACGAATAAAATAGCCCAGAAGCTGGGCGATAATTCCTTATGGTAGGGGGTGAAAGGAAGATGAGCAGCAGTAAAAAAATAAAGCGGAGTGCAGGAGACAGGGCATTTGACTGGATTAACTATCTTTTCCTGGCGTTGTTTTCCTTAACGATTCTGTTCCCGTTCTGGAATCTGTTTGTACAGTCCGTAAGCTCTCCGGATTCAGGAGTTGTGGATGCCCTCCAGATGTGGCCAAAGAAATTTTCCGCTTTTAATTATAAGTATGTGCTCGCTAATAAATATATTTGGACTGGCTACAGGGAAACGCTGATTAGAACAATTGCAGGTACGGCGCTGAGCGTTACGCTGACAGCGATGGGCGCCTATGTGCTTTCCAAAAAAAAGCTGCCCAACAGGAATTTTTGGACTACTGTTGTCCTGATCCCCATGTTTTTTTCAGGCGGTATGATACCCAGTTATCTCTGGATGGTTAACCTTCATCTGATTGATAACCGTCTGGTACTGATACTGCCAGGGCTGATAAGTTCTTACAACCTGATAATTATGAGAAATTTCTTTATGTCCGTGCCGGAGGGATTGGAGGAATCGGCAATGATAGACGGTGCGGGAAGCATCCGGATTTTCTTTAGCATTGTCCTCCCGATTTCCAAGGCGGTGCTGGCTACGGTGGCCCTGTGGGTGATGGTAGGACACTGGAATGCCTGGTTTGATGCAACTATTTACATAAGAGATGCGAATAAGCTTCCTCTGCAGGTGGTTCTGAGAAGAATCCTGATGGAAGGAACGCAGCAGATGATGGATATGAACAGTACGGATACCAATCATGTTACGCCGGATACACTGAAGGCGGCAACTACCTTCGTATGTATGCTTCCCATTATGTGCGTGTATCCCTTTGTGCAGAAGTATTTTGTAAAAGGCGTTATTATAGGTTCCCTGAAGGGGTAGTAATCCGGAAAGCCGGAAAATTATAAAAAGGAGAGGTAAAATTATGAAATGGAAAAAAGCAGGCTGTTTATTTTTGACAGCAGTATTGGGAGCGGGGCTTCTGGCCGGCTGCGGTAATCAGGCGGAAACAGGAAATGCAGGAAGCACACCCACAGATGTTGAGAGCAAAGCAGTGGAAACCGGTGCTGCAGAGGCAGTGGAAACCCAGACAACGGAGAAGAAGGAGGCCCCTCACTATTCCTATCGCATGGTGATGCACAATTTCGGACCGTGGGATGATAAGCCGGAAATGGCGGAGCGCTGGGAAGAGGAGTATAATGCGGATTTTGATCTTGTTTATGTGGAAACTGCAAATGCAGGTGACAGCATTAACCTGATGATTGCATCTGGAGATATTCCGGACGTAATACAAATGGTAGATCAGAACAAATATTATAAGGATGGGATTATCGGTGGATGGACAGAGGAATTTTTCCGCGAGCATGCACCTAATCTGTCCAGGTATATTGACGAAACAGACCCTTCCGCATGGCAGATTGCCAAATTTGACGGAGAACTGATGTACAGCATTCCCTGTTTCCGGAAATATGATACTATTGTAACTCCTGTTGTATGGAGAACCGACTGGCTTGAAAATGTGGGAATCACAGAAATTCCCAGGACTCTTGAGGAATTTGAAGAGGCCTTTTATAAGTTCACTAAAGAAGATCCGGATGGAAATGGAAAAAATGATACCTATGGGCTGTCTGAAACAGGTATCCGTACTATTTATGGTGCGTTCGGCAGTTATCGCGGGAAATGGCTTCTGGGTGATGATGGAAAAGTAGTTTACGGAGATGTGAAGCCGGAAATGAAACAGGCTCTTGAAGTTCTGCATAAATGGTATGTGGATGGTGTGCTGGATCCGGAATTTGTAACTGGTGAAAATGAAGGCGGCTATTGGGCTATTACCCATAAATTCCTGAACAATCAAATCGGTTATACCAACATGGGTAACTTTTACCATTGGCTTCCCGATATGAGCGGGGAGGAAAACGGATCTGCTATTGGTGAAATGGCTGCACAATGGAAGAACTCAGGCAACACGGGAACCTATGCCATGGGCTATGCACCGGAGGGGCCTGATGGACATAAAGGGACGGATAAAGCTGATTTCAGAAAGCTTCGTACCGTATTTTCTGTAAATCTGGTTCAGGATGAGGATAGATTCGGACGCTTACTGGAAATCATCGATGATATGAACTGCGGCAGTGTAGAGAGATCAGTGGAAGTGAACCGCGGGACACTTGGAAAGTATTCGGATATCGTTGATTTTATGGGAAAGAAGGCTTATACTGCAATCGGAGAAGCTGCAGAAGCGGATTCCCTTAATCCTTTTTTAAGTGCAAAGGGAGCAGCAAATACCTTTGCTTTCATTGAAGAAGGTGGCAACCTGGAATATCAGGAGGTTGCTTATGCACAGCAGTTTGCATGGGCTGATGAAGAATTTAAAGACAAAAATGACGGTTATGTAAGTGTTATCTTCAAGACTCCGGAATCCAAGGCAAAATACGGGGCGGAGCTGGATAAGATTCTGAACACCGGATATACATCGATTATAACGGGAGAGAAGCCTCTGGATTATTTTGATGAAATGGTGAAGCAGTGGTATGACAACGGCGGTGAACAGCTGACACAGGAAGCAAACGAAATTTACGCACAGGAACATGCAGACAACTAGGAGGCATGAAACGAAAAGGGGACGTACCAGTGCGCCCCCTTTCACTTTTCCTCCAAGCGGGTGCGGATAAGGAGAAAAAAATGATGATGTTTACAGACGACTCCAATCAGACAAGGCTGGCGAAGGATCCGGCGGTTGTCAGATTCGGAAAGTATTATTATATGTATTATTCCAACTGCAGAATCAGTTGTGACTCCCAGGGTGAGGAAAAGGCCGTATGGGGGATTGGAATTGCCCGAAGCACTGATCTGGAAAATTGGGAAAAGCTTCAGGACATGGATATAGAAGGAGAACTGGAAGCGAATGGTATCTGCGCACCTGGAGCTCTTATTTTTGAAGGAAAGCTACATTTGTTTTATCAGACCTACGGAAGCTTTGAGAAGGATGCCATCTGCCATGCATGGTCGGAAGATGGAGTCCATTTTACCAGAAATGAAACAAATCCGATTGTACGTGCGTATGGAGACTGGAACAATGGAAGAGCGATTGATGCGGATGTGATTATTTTTCAAAATAAGCTGTTCCTGTATTTTGCCACGAGGGATCCAGAGGGAAAAATACAGATGCAGGGCGTAAGCTGCTGTCCTCTGGATGGTGAATTCCGCAGAGAAAGTTGGAAGCAATGCTGTGAGGAGAGCATATTGCGGCCGGAACTGGATTGGGAGCAGGAGTGTATTGAAGCCGCCGCGGCTATGGTCCGGTATGGCAAGGTATACCTGTTTTATGCCGGTGCATATAATAACTGCCCGCAGCAGATCGGCGTCGCGGTAAGCAGCGACGGTATACACTTTGAAAGAATGTCAGACAGACCTTTTCTGGAAAACGGAGGGCCGGGAAGCTGGAATGAATGTGAATCGGGGCATCCGTATGTTTTTGTTGATGATGACGACAGAGTTTATCTGTTTTACCAGGGAAATAACGACAAAGGAAAATCGTGGTATCTTTCCAAAGTGGAAATCGGATTTAAAAATGAGATACCGTATATTATCTAATTGAAAAAAATAATAACTTTTATTGATGTTAGAAATAGGAATTGACTTCCTGCGTCTGCAATTATACAATGAGCATGTGCCATGTTAATTTTATAACAAACTGCGGCTATTCATTACCGGACCGGCTGCATCAGACAGAAAATGACAGAGAACGAACAGGAGGTAAGTATTATGGCAAACATTTTGAACAGCCCCAGCAAATATGTTCAGGGAGCGGGTGAACTCTCCAGGCTGGGAAAATATGCGGAGGGGTATGGAAAGAAGGCGCTGATCCTTATCAGTGCATCAGGCTATAAGAGAATCGGCAGCATGGTGGAGGAAAGCTTCTCTGGCACAGGCTGCAGCACGATATTCGATTATTTTAACGGCGAATGCTGTAAAACGGAAATCAACCGTTTGATCGAAGTGATGGAAAAGGAAGGCTGCGATATGGTCATCGGCATCGGCGGAGGAAAGATTCTGGATACCTCCAAGGCAGTGGCCTATTACAGGCATACGCCGGTTATTATCTGCCCGACTATCGCTTCCACAGATGCGCCCTGCAGCGCGCTTTCCGTTATCTATACGGAAAACGGCGTTTTTGAGGAGTATCTGTTCCTTCCGGCCAATCCTAATATGGTTCTGATGGATACGGAGGTTATCGCGAAATCCCCGGCAAGACTGACCGTTGCCGGTATGGGCGACGCTCTTGCCACTTATTTTGAGGCGCGTGCCGTACAGGCGAAGGATGCGCTTACCTGCGCGGGCGGACGCGGAACCCTGGCAGCCCATGCGCTGGCGAAGCTGTGTTTCGATACGCTGATGGAGGAAGGGGTTAAGGCCAAGGTGGCCCTGGAGGCAGGTGCCTGCACGGCTGCAGTGGAAAAGGTAATCGAGGCCAATACCCTGCTTTCCGGAATCGGCTTTGAAAGCGGCGGACTGGCAGGAGCGCATGCCATACATAACGGCTTTACGGTTCTGGAGGAATGCCACCATATGTATCATGGTGAAAAGGTAGCCTTCGGAACAATTACCCAGCTGGTGCTGGAGGATGTATCTGCGGATGAGCTGGAGGATATTATCGGCTTCTGCATCGAGGTAGGCCTTCCGGTAACCCTGAAGGAGCTGGGAATTGAAGAAGTGACGAAGGAAAAAATCATGGCAGTGGCGGAAGCGGCCTGCGCGGAAACAGATACGCTTCATAATATGCCCTTTGAAGTGACTCCGGAAAAGGTTTATGCGGCAATCATGGCGGCTGATGCCTACGGAAGATATTTCAAAGGCCTGTAAAGTTTTTCTTCTGGTACTCCGACGGCGTCATTCCCAGCCTGCGGACGAAAGCCTTATGAAAATGGGAGTGATCGTAGAAGGCCAGAGCGGCGGCGGTTTCCGTTATCGTATGACCCTTAAGGAGCAGCTCACAGCTCTTTTCAATCCTGGTATCCAATATCAGGGCGGAGAGAGTTGTGTGCAGCTCTTTTTTTATGAGCCGGTTGATGTACTGCGGGTTTAAGAAAAGCTCTGCGGAGATGGTGCGCAGCAGATCCCCTGTGGAAAGGGAAAGATTTTCCCGGATGAGCCGTAGAATACGGTAAATACGGGCGTCCCTGCGTACGAGACATTCCGGGCAGGCCCGGCCGAAGCTGTCGCACAGAAGCAGCAGCACGTTCATAAGACAGTGATAGCGGAAGGCGTCGGAAAGCAGATCACAGCAGGGCGGCGCGTCGCAGGCCTCCAAAAGTGACCTGACAGCCGTCAGCTGATCCTGGGGCAGCCGGATTTCGGCTGTCTGACGCAGGCCGGGATCGGTAAAGTAAAGAAGAAAATCCTGAAGCATGACAGGGGTGCTTTCCTCGGAGGCATCTGACAGGAATATTTTGGGGAGAAGATAGAGATTGCGTACAATAAGCCCGGGCTCAGGCTCCAGGGCATGGGAATGTCCGTCAGGTATGAAATATACACATCCCTCCGTAAGAAGCCTGTTTCCCCTCTCCGTTTTATGCATCATCCTCCCGGACAGAATAATGCCTACTTCCAGAAATTCATGGGAATGCGCGGCTTCCGATAAATGCGCGGTATAACGGTATTCTTCGGTATACAGCGGAAGGGAGGTACGGGCGGTTATGTAGCTGCTGTGAATTAAATATTCCTGTGTTTTCATACTCAGATTATAAACGGCGGGGAAAGGCATAGCAAGAGAAAAGTCCGTATTTTACACAAAAAGCACCGCTGTTTACAAGCGGTTTTGTCCGCCGCATGCTACAATGGACAAAACGCGGGAAGGCTGAGGGCGGCGCGTCCCTTTCCCTCTTGAATTTATTGTGCGCCGGAGTGCGCGGAGGTAGTGGAAATGACGGAATCGGAAAGACTTTTAATGACACTGGGCTTTGAAAAAAGGACGGAAAGGGGAGCGGTACTGGAAACCTTTTTTCCATGGGACAAGACGGTGAATAACTGGTGTAAGCAGGGACTGCCTGAAAAATTTGCGGCCAGCCGGCTGTATCCGCAGGCGGGAAGCTATATGGAGAGATATCTGAGTGATGAAATGACGGAGCCGGTTTATGAATATGAAAAATACCTGGGGTTTGACGGAGTGAAGCGCATGGCCTTCCGTATCCCCTTTGCATGCTTTGATACGACGGTCCTGGAGGAAACCTTAACTTATGTCGTCAGGCTGGATACCGATGGCTGGATAAGAAAGTACCATAAAAACAGCAATCTTGTGGAGGAACTGAAGGCACCGGTGGAGGAGGAAAAGGACTGGTATACGCTGAAGGATAAGGTAAGGGAGCATCTGGAGCTGTATTGTACCGATGAAAATATCGGGAAGGTTTATGGGAAATATGCGCAGGCCCACAAAAGAGGCGATTTTTCACTGCGCTTCAGGGCGCAGGGCTTCTTCTGGCTGCCCCGTACGCTGCTGGGAATCGAGGGGCAGATGTATGCCTTCTACGACATGCCTGAGGTAATCCATGATATGAACCGGTTTGCGGTGGAGGTCTTCCGGGAAAAGCATGGGAAAATATTTGATATTATCCAGCCGGAGGTCATGCTTTTTGAGGAGGATTTGAGCGGCTGCAATGGGCCGATGATTTCGCCGGATACCTTTGAGGAATTTGTGGCGGACTATTACAGACAGCTGTTCCCTTTTCTGAAGGAAAAGGGAGTGAAAAATATTTTTGTGGATACGGATGGTGATTTTAACAGGCTGATTCCGCAGTTTATTGCTGCGGGCGTGGACGGCTTCCTTCCCATGGATGTGAATGCGGGAATGGATATTGTTAAGGTCAGGGAGCTTTATCCCAGGCTGAAATTTATCGGGGGCTTTAATAAGCTTGTGATTGAACAGGGGAAGGACGCAATAGACAGGGAATTCGAGCGGATTCTCCCGGTGATCCGCAGCGGCGGCTATGTGCCGGGCTGCGATCATCAGGCGACGCCGGATTCCACATTGGAAGATTACAAATATTATATCCGGCGCCTGAAGGAGGTTATGGAAGAGAGCGGGGCTGCCTGCTCCTGAATTCCGTAGGCGTCATGCCGGCGTATTTTTTAAATACCTTATAGAAGTAGCGGGGATCCTCATAGCCCACAAGGGAAGCGATTTCGGAGGCCGGAATATCCGTGTTTTTCAGTGTGTCTTTTGCGGCCTCCATACGTACGCCGGTGAGATAATCGATAGGGCTGACGCCCTCCTTTTTCTTGAAGGCGGTGGAAAAATATCTGGGATTAAGATGATAGTGGGCGGCCAGCATTTCCATAGAAAGCTGCTCCCTGTAGTGCTCTCGGAGGAAGGACTTGGCCTGTTCTGTGACAGACTTGTTTATTTCCGCAGGCCTGTTAAGGCAGGTAAAGGATATTTCTTCTTTAATCAGGGAGAGGATTTCGTCCTTATTTTCATAGGAAGCCCAGAATTTCCCATCGGTAAAACGATCCCAGTTTTTCTTGGAGGGAGAATAATTCAGCCGTATGAGCATTTCGTAAATATACTGGATGAGATATTCAGAATTGTGTACCAGGGGATAAAGGCTGTCGATCAGGGAACAGATTTTCCTGGCTGTATATTCGGGGCTTTTGCAGCGAAGATCATTTTCCAGGCTCTTCCAGTCCAGATCTCCGGGAAGCTGTGTCGTATCTGGGGAGGAATTTACTGCATAGTAAACCTTGCCGTTGCCGGAGTGGAACCTCTGGTTCAGCGCTTTTTCGCTCTGTTCAAACAGTTCGGGGCCTACGGCCGGGGCGGGGAAGCTCAGTCCCAGGGTAATGACCGCACCCAGCACATTCAGCTTCGTAACCTGGGATTCCAGCACCTGGTCCAGCTCTTTTTCCAGAGTGTCCAGGCGTGAGCCTGCAAACAGCAGTATCCTGTCCTGGGCGCTGTTTCCGGGCAGCAGGCGGAAGGTCATGGAGAGACGGGGGGCAAGGCTTGCATCCAGGGCGCTGTACACATTTTCCATACTGAAATAACGGTTCTGGTCGTAACGGCTCACATGGGCGGCCCCGGTTATAAACTGCCAGTCTCTGTCCGCGCCCAGCAGGGACAGCAGGGAATCATATTCCTGTTCATTCAGCGGATTGCTCCGGGCCTTCTGAAGCAGCTGGTTGATACGCAGAAGGGTATTCTGTTCCTCCACTTCGGAAAGACGGGTCATATCCGTATATTTTTGTATCGCCTTATCCAGGGCGTCAAAAAGCTTTTCCTGGGTGATGGGCTTTAACAGATAGCAGCAGGCGCCGTGGTACATGGCGTTCTGGACATATTCAAATTCCGCATACCCGCTGATTACGATAATGGAACAGGGTATGCCTGCGGCCTGGCAGCTTTGTACCAGACCCAGACCGGACATGCCGTCCATGCGCACATCGGTGATTATGATTTCCGGACGGTGCTTTTTGGCGGCGGACCAGGCCTCCAGCCCATCACCGGCCTGGTAAATTTCCTCAAATTCATAATTCCCTTTCTTTAATCTGGCAACAATCGCCTCCCGAATCAGGGACTCATCATCAGCAATCAATAGCTTCATAACGTTTACCTCCGTATTTGGGGATAACAAGCTCGGTTTTCATGCCCTGCCCTGCCGCGGTGGTGATGCGGATGCGGTAGAGCGGGCCGAATTTCAGTTTCAGACGGTAATGGATATTGAGAATGCCGATGCTTTCATTCTGATCCTGGAAGTCATCGAAATCATCCTTTTCCAGCAGGGCGGATAGCTTTCTGTAGTCTGCCTCCTCCATTCCGTTGCCGTCATCGGAAATGGAGATAAGAACCTCCGTGCCATGATCCTTTACGGAAAACCAGATATTCCCCCCGGAGGGGATTCCGCTGAAGCCATGGCTGATGCTGTTCTCAATAAAGGGCTGGAAAACAAGCTTGATGATCTGGCATTCCAGGCAGGCTTCATCAATATCGGAATGAAAGGTGAATTTATTGCCGAAGCGGATGCTCTGGATATATACATAGTTATTCATATAGCTGATTTCCTCGGCCAATGTCACAATGCCGGAGGAATTATGGTTGATGCTGTAGCGCAGGAGCAGGGAGAGCCGCGAATTTACCTCACAGGCGGTATCATACCGCTCCACCTCAATGAGGGAATTGATGATTTCCAGGGAATTGAATAAAAAATGGGGGTTGATCTGCGCCTGCAGAGCCATGAATTCCGCATCCTTTTTCTTCATTTCAATGACGTAGTTATTTTCTATCAGCTGGCTTACCTGCCCCACCATCTGGGTAAAAGAGGCGTCAAAAATGCCGATTTCATCGCCGCCCAGATGGGAATCCTCAATCTTAAGATTGCCGCCGCTGACCGTTTTTATTTTGTCAAGTATGATGGCAAAGCGCTTATTTACGCTGGCGGAAAGAAGAATGCCTGCGGTCAGGGTGATGCACACCAGAATCAGGATACCTATGGTAAGGGTCCGGTTGAGGGTGTCAATGCTTTCCAGGGAATTGGCATAGGCAAAATAATACACGGCGCGGAAGCCGGAAGCGGAATTGGTGCTTGTCAGATATATTCCGTCCGCATCCGAAAAATCCGTCACAGGATAGCCATTATAAATAATGCCGTAATTCTTCTGCACGAAGCTCAGGTATTCATCGATGCCGGCAAAGGTCTGACCGTAAATATAGTTGCCTCTGGTATCGATAATAAACAACTGGTGCGAATGCTCTCCGTCCACGCCCTTCATGGCTTTGAATACCTTTTCAGGAAAGAGGCTGAGCTTGATTACGCAGGTGATTTCAGTCCCGTCGGGAGAGTAAACAGGCTTCAGGATGGAGAGCAAATCTGTTTTATAAGCGCCCTCCGTATGCATGAAATAATGATCAAAATAGCGGTCCGTCAGCTTTTCCTTCCAGGATCCGGTATCCTCTGCCAGGGGCCGGATGAAAATGCTTTTCCCATGAATGCTTTTATTAAGAGGGTAAAAGGTGAGGTCATAAAGTCCGTATGGGAACTGGTTATTCAGAATCTGCCGGATGGCCGCATCCACCTCCTGGCAGCTTTCATCCGTGGCTGCCCCCTCGGAAAAGGCCTGCTTGATTGTTTCATTGCTGCTCAGACTGTTTAGCAGGGTATTAAATTTGGAGAGCTTATAGCCTATGTTATCTACATACTGCTCAATAAACTGCCTGGACGTGGTACGGACCTCCTTAGTCAGCAGCTCGGCCGCGTTATATCTGATATAAAAGTTGGAAACAATAATCTCGATCAGAAGAAGCAGAATGAGAAGGAAGAAAAATTTATGCACAAGCTTCGTATCATACAGGTAATGCTTCCACAGACGGATAAAGATTTTCATAAAAAAGCCCTCTCTTATGGTATCGCTGTCAGTAATTGTAAAGGGACAGAATAGCTGTCATTTATATTTGCTTGAACCTCACAGGTGCCCAGGGTTTTCCCTTCCTCTGATATACGGAGCTTCCGGGAATGAATCCATTATACAATAGTAAAAGAAAGCCCCGAAAGAGTAATTTTGTTTTGCACAAAAGGACAAGCTGACTTTTTTCCACACAAGATGTGAAATTTTTTTATTTTGAGAAAAATTCCGTTTTGTTACAATAAGCCCACAACCAAGCTTGGCAGGCAGTGAACAAATAATTGTAGTACGAAACAGGAGGATACAGGATGTTTAAGAAAAAGGGGACTAAAATTACAGCGCTTATACTGGCGGCAATGATGACGGCATCAGCATTTCTGTCAGGCTGCGGCGGAACGGATTCTGCAGGCAGCCAGAACAGCGCAGCATCGGATACAAAGGCGGCTGCCGAAACAGACGGCGCAAAGGAAAGCGCTGATACGAATTCCGGTTCCAAGGAAAAAACAAAGCTTACCATGGTAACCTACCTCGGAAATCCCACAAGAGACGCCCTGGTGCAGGAACTGGTGGCAGGCCTTGACAATATTGAGCTTGAAATCATTTCTCCCCCGGCGGATCAGGCGCGTCAGAAGGTCTCCGCAATGCTTCAGGCAGGAGAGAAAATTGACATTCTGGAACTGGATTCCGTACCGGTGGAGTATATTACCAATGGTTTTGTTGAACCTCTGAATTCCTATATTGATAAATGGGACGAGTGGAGCAGTGTATCCGAGTTCCTGAAGGCACAGCTTACCTCTTATGACGGAAATGTATACTCCATTCCTTACGGCGTATATGAAAGAGCATTATTCTACAGAAAAGACTGGTTTGAAGAAAAAAATATCTCTGTTCCCAAAACCTGGGATGAGCTGTATAACGCGGCAGTGGAGCTGACCGACCCCAGCCAGAACCGTTATGGCTATTCCTTCCGCGGCGGCGCAGGCACCACCGGCTTTTTGCAGATGACAATCCTTTCCTTTGAGGATCCGGCCAAGGTGGATATTGCAGTGCCGTTCATTTCCAAGGATGGAAGAAGTATGTATGATCAGCCGGAGGCGATAGAGGCTCTGGAATTTTATAAGAAGCTGTATGAGGATGGCTCCCATCCCGACTCTATCGCATGGGGCTATTCTGAAATGGTGGAAGCATTTTACTCAGGCGTAACGGCAATGCTGATTCAGGATCCCGAGGTGGTTGCGACCTGTGAGGAATATATGGAAGAAGGCACATGGGATGTGGCGCCTCTGCCCGTAGGACCCAGCGGCCGCGCACTGTTCCCTGCAGGCTTTGCAGGATGGGGAATCGCAGCCAATTCTGAAAACAAGGATGCAGCCTGGGAAGTAATTCAGGCACTCTCCTCCGTGGAAGGAAATACCACCTTCTGCAAAAAGAATGGTAATATTCCGATTCATACCACCGCACAGGAAGAACCTTTCTTCAGTGAAGGTTATTACAGATGCTATATGGAAATGGCAGCAAATCCCGATTCCTATGTAGGCTACGTGGACGGCGGCGAAACAAGATTTGCAACCAAGGAGGAGCTGGATACCATGATCCAGTTCGGCGGAGCGGCGGATGGCCTGGTACAGGAAATGCTGCTGGGCAAAACCTCAGCGCAGGACTGCGCAGCAAAGCTGGGCTCCTATTACAGCTGGTCCCAGGACAGCGAATGGGTAAAGGAAAGATTCAAATAACTGTGAAAGCATTGAGCAGTTATAGATTTGGTAATTAAGCATAAGGCAGTCTGAACCGAAGTCTTATGTCCAACAGGAAGGCTGTCAAAAATGACAGCCTTTCCGATTTGAGAAGGGAAGGAAATTATGCGGCCAAGGACAAACAAGCTGTCAAAAAAGATGAGAGACAGACTTTTCATCGCGCTGTTTCTTCTGCCGGGGCTCCTCATGATTCTTGTCATGCTGTATTACCCTGCGCTGGACGGAATAGTAATGTCATTCCAGGATGTAAAGTCTTACAATATATTCAGTAAAAAATTTATCGGACTGGAAAACTTCCGCCATTTGTTTGCAAATATAACCTATCTGGGGACCTGGAAAAACACGGCCATCTGGGTTTTCGGCTGTGTGAGCGTTGAATTCATACTGGGCTTTGGAATTGCGCTTCTGCTGCAGAAGCATTTTTTTGGAAAAAAACTGTATGAATGCGTGGTATTCATGCCGTGGGCGCTTTCCGGCTTTATGGTAGGCATCATGTGGAAATGGATGTTCAACGGAAGCAACGGTGTAATCAATGACATTTTTATGAGGCTTGGAATTGTGGACAAACAGGTTGGATTCCTGTCCAACCCGGATTATGCCCTTGCCTGTGTAATGGTTGCCAAGGTATGGACCGGTATGGCCTTTTTTGCCATTATCATCATGGCGGCGCTGAAGACGATCCCTCAGGATATGTACGAGGCTGCGGCGATTGACGGCGCTACCCCGTTAAAAAAATTTATTTACATAACGCTTCCTTCGATCCGTGTCATCCTGCTTCTCATGGTTTTGCTGAGGGCGGTGCAGACCATTAACTCTCCCGACCTGATTTTCGGCATGACCCAGGGCGGCCCTGCAGGAAGCAGCCATATCGCCTCCAGCTATATCATGACGGAGGTGGTAAAGGGCAACGACTACGGCCTGGTATCCGCGGCCGGCGTCATTTTATGGCTGGTAACGCTTGCCTGTACGGGAGTCTATATCGCATGCACCAACACCCTGAAAGGAAGTGACGAATAATGGCGGGAAAAGTATTAAAAAAAGCAGTACTGACTGCGGCGAAATATATTCTGCTGGCGCTGTTCTTTATTTTTACGGTGTTTCCGTTTTTCTGGCTGCTGGTTTCCTCACTTAAGGGAAGCAAGGAGCTGTATGAATTCCCGGTGCATTATCTGCCCCGGCAGGCGACCCTGAATAATTACCGGGAAGTGATTCAGATGGGGAATTTCGGGCTTTATATTTTGAACAGCCTTATCATAGCGCTGACGGCTTCCTGCATCGTGGTTCTGATTGCGGGCATGTCCTCCTATATTTTGTCCAGAATGGAGTTCAAGTCCAAGCCTATAGTGTTCATGGTATTTATGATGACCCAGATGCTTCCCGCGGCGGTAGGCTTTGCGCCGTTATATATCCTGATGTCAAGGCTGGGTATGATCGATAAGCTGATTACGGTAATCATAATCCTTGTGGGAGGGCAGATTCCCTTTGGGACAATTCTCCTCATAGGCTTTATGAAGGGGATTCCCAAGGCGCTGGAGGAGGCCGCGCTGATTGACGGCTGCGGACGGATCAAGACCTTTTTCCGGATCGTTATGCCGCTGGCGAAATCCGGCCTGTTCTCCGTATTTATTTTCGTGTTCCTGGCCTGCTGGAACGATGTGTATACCTCCGTTTTATATATTAACTCAAGCGGCAGGAAGACTCTGACCGTAGCCATTTATTCCATGATTGGAAAATATGATATCAACTGGGGCAATGTCGCCGCAGGGACGCTGATCGCCATGCTGCCTGCAATTCTTCTCTTTGGTTTCATGAAGGAAATCTTTGTGGAAAATATTGCGGGAGCGGTGAAGGAGTAGGCGCCGGGAAAACCTGAAAGGATGAGAAAAATGAAAGCAGAAGAAATTTGTACACATTACGGAGAAAATCCCTCCCGGTTTGCGGGAGCGGTCACACCGCCTATTTTCCAAAGCTCCCTGTTTACCGAATGTGAGGGCAACGAGGGCGGCAGGGAAGGGCGTTATGCCTATACAAGAGTCTCCAATCCCACCACGGAGATCGTGGAAAACAAGGTGGCGGCGCTGGAGCAGGGGGAGGCGGCGAAATGCTTTTCCTCCGGTATGGGGGCCATCAGTGCGGCGATGATGCACTATCTGAAAAAGGACAGCCATGTAGTGGCGGTTGCCAGCATCTACGGCCCGGCCCACCGGTTCCTGGAGGATTATATGAAGCGTTTCGGCGTGGAGGTGACCTTTGTGAAGGGAACCGACACACAGGAGCTGGAAGGGGCCATGAGGGAGAATACGGATCTGATTTATCTGGAAAGCCCCTCCAACTATCTGTTCCTGGTGCAGGATCTGAAAAAGATTTCCGAAATCGCCAAAAAGCACCATGCAGCTACAGTAATTGATAATACCTACTGTACGCCGGTGTTCCAGAAGCCCCTTACCATGGGCATTGATATGGTGGTGCATTCCGCTTCCAAGTATCTGGGCGGACACAGCGATATCATCGGAGGCGTGGTAATAGGCCGCAGCGAGGATATCAGCCAGGTTGCGCAGAATGAAAGAGAGCTGTTCGGAGCTGTTATGAGCCCCTTTGACTCCTGGCTGATGCTCCGCGGAATACGTACACTGCCGGTTCGTATGAAGCAGCATATGAGCAATGCGCTGGATATGGCGGCGTATTTCCAGAAGCTTTCCATTGTGAAGGAGGTCATTTATCCATGGTGGGAGACACATCCCCAGTATGAGCTTGCCAAAAAGCAGATGACCGGCGCAAGCGGGTTGATGAGTGTGGTATTTGATCTGCCGGGTGAACAGATTAAGAAAATAGTAAATGAGTTGGAATTTTTCCACAGAGGACCCAGCTGGGGAGGTTTTGAAAGCCTGATTTCCCCGGTAGGCGCAGATCTGGCGCAGGATAATGACACCATGAAAAAAGGCCTGGTGCGTATGCATATCGGCCTGGAGGGCGCAGATCTTCTGATGGAGGACTTTGAAAGGGCTGTGAAGCATGTGCTTGGATAAGGAAGAAAAAACAGCGGTAATTTTCAACATACAGAGATTTTCCATTTTTGACGGTCCGGGAGTCAGGACGGCCGTATTTTTCAAGGGCTGCAATCTGCGGTGCCGCTGGTGCCACAATCCGGAGTCCTATGAAAAAACGCCACAGCTTGCCTATGATAAACAGAAATGTATCGGCTGCGGCCGTTGTGCGGCCGCCTGTCCTGGCGGCTGTCTCATTCCGGATCCGCAGCGGGGGCTGCTTTACCGGAAGGAGAACTGCATAAAATGCGGCCGCTGCGCCCGGGGCTGTTATGCCAGGGCTCTCAGCATCATAGGCAGCAGGGTGACGGCGGATGAGCTGATGGAAGAGCTGCTGGAGGATCTGCCTTATTACCGGGAAAGCGTTGACGGCGGCGTCACCTTTTCCGGCGGAGAGTGTATGCTGCAGCTGGATTTCCTGGAGGAAATGCTCCGGCGCCTGAAGGCGGAAAATATACATACGGCTGTGGATACGGCGGGGAATGTGCCGTATGCGGATTTTGAAAGGATTCTGCCATTTACCGATCTGTTTTTGTATGATATGAAGGCGTTTCATGAGGATGTGCACAGGGCGCTGACAGGGGTATCCAACGAGCGTATCAAGGATAATCTGCTGCGGCTGAAGCAGGCTGGGGCGCAGATTAAAATCAGGATTCCCGTCATTGAAGAGCTGAATGCCGGGGAGCTGCCTTTTATGAGGGATTTTCTGTTTGAGAACGGCATACGTGACGTGGAGCTGCTGGCTTATCACAGGATGGGCGTGGGCAAGGGGGAGCTTCTGCTGGATGAAATCCGCCAGGAGGGGTTTGAAGAGCTTTCCGCGCAGAAGCTGGAGGAGTACAACAGAATTTTCTTTGGAAACGTGAAATAAAGGTAACTGCAAAGGAATAAAACAGTTGCAAAAAGGGCAATTGCAAAGGGAGAACATTATGCTTAATACGGAAAAAACGGTTCTTTCTCCGCAGATCGCGGAAAAGATTGAACAGCTGCACCAGGATAAAATCCGGCTGAATAAAGAAAAAATTGATTATTTCGGATACCTGGATATTGATGATCACGGTTTTATTTATTTCCCTGATTTTACATTTGAGCCGATCACCCATGAGGACGGCCGCGTATATGGCATGAAAATGCTGGGGGACAACTACAGGAAGATCCTTAATGAAATGCCTGTTTACTGCAATACCGCCAGCGCTCTTGCCACCTGCTGGCCCGGCAACCTTTCTACCTGGATGGAAATCGGCTTCAGGAAGGAAAACGAGCCGGAATTCCTGTACCCCATTTATGAAAAATACAATATACTTCAGTCGGGCTGCGGCGGTATGAACCATCTGTGCCCGGATCTTACCATAGGCCTGCGCCTGGGCTGGAAAGGGCTGTTAGAGAAGGTAAGGTATTATAAGGAATTGAATGTTCATTGCGACGTTTCTTTTTATGAGGGAGAGGAGCAGCTGCTTCTTGGCGTATTGGAATGGATAGGCCGCCATGTGGATTATGCGAAAAAAATGGCGGAGACAGCGGAAACAGAGGAATTGAGGGAGCACTATATCCAGGTGGCAGAGGTGAATGAGGCGCTTTTGAATCATCCGCCGCGGACGCTGCGGGAGGCATGCCAGTTTACCGCTCATTTTCAGTGTATTGACAGAATGTATTATGCGGGCGGCGCACTGGGGCAGATAGATGAGCTGTTCCGGCCTTTTTATGAGAAGGATAAAGAGATTGGGGGGCTTACGGACGAGGAAGCGGTATGGTATTTTGCCAGCCTGTTCTTCAATGATACGCATTATTCCCAGATTGGAGGCCTGACACCTTCCGGTGATGCCGATATGGTAAGCAGGGTCAGCTTCCTGGTGCTGGATGCGGTGCATTATCTGAAAATTCCTTCCAATGTGGCTATCCGGGTGCATGACAGTATGAATGAGACGTTGCTTCGCCGTTCGCTGGAATACAATATGGAGGATGGCACAGGAGTATGCTATTCCTGTAATGTCGGGTGTGAGGAAGGCTTTGCAAAGAATGGTTATCCGATGGAGCTTGCGCGGATGCGGATCAAGTCGGGCTGTAACTGGACGGCGATTCCAGGTGTGGAATACCCGCTGCAGGATGTAACGAGACTGAGTATGCCTATGGCATTCCATTGGGCCATGGAGGATATGAGGCCGCTTGAAAACAAGGGGACAAAGGTTCTGTGGGAGCTTTTTGTCAGGCATCTGACCGTAATGGTGAACTGCATTAAGGACGGCTATGACTGGCATTATGAGCATATTTCGGAGGACACGCCGGAGATTATTCTCAACCTCTTTATGCACGGGCCTGTGGAACGGGGGCTGAACTGTGCACAGGGCGGCGTTGATATCATGGATCTGAATATTGACGGTATCGGCCTGGCTACGGTGGCGGACTCCTTTGCAGCGATTGAGCAGAGGATTGAAAAGGAACAGGCGCTTACCTTTGAGGAGCTTTATCAGGCCCTTGACGCGGATTATGAGGGCTATGAAAATATCCGTCTGATGCTGAAAAATATTGACCGTCTCGGCGCGCCCCATTCTCCTGCAATGAAGTGGGCGGAGCGGACAAGGGATCTGTTTGTTGCGCTGTGTATGAATGAGCCGACACCGAAGCACCGGCTGAAGGTTATCGCAGGGATGTTCTCCCATGGGGATATCGTCCGGTACGGGGAAACGCTTCCTGCCACACCTAACGGAAGAAAGTACGGGGAGCCTATTTCCCATTCCAATGAGCCTGATCCGGGCTTTGCCAGCGGACTGCACACCTTTTCACCTTCGCTGAAGGCAAATACGGTTGCAAAGCTGCAGCCGGGATACGGCAACTCTTCGCCGCTGCATCTGGACGTGGATAATTCCATGATCACGAAGGAGGGCGGCGTTGATGCGCTGGAAACATTGATACATACCCATAACCATATGGGAGGAACCCTGATTAACCTGAACTGTCTGACCAGGGAGCGCCTGCTGAAGGCGCATGCGGATCCGGACAGCGATCCGGATTTGGTGGTGAGAGTGACGGGATATTCCGCATTTTTCTCATCTCTGTCACCCAAGTACAGGCAGCAGATTGTGGATCGGTTTTTAAACTAACCGGAAGGGGACTGTGATGGAAGAGAGTGAAAACAGCCTGAAGCTTCTGAGCTTTTGGGCGATCAATGGGGAATTGTGCGGACCAAAGCTCAGGAGGCAGCTGGACGAAATGAAGAGCCTGGGGATGCAGGGAACGATTTTCCATCCCAGATATTATCCGGGCAGGCCCGCTTATATGAGCAAAGAATATTTGCAACAGCTGTCGGAGACAATTCTGTATGCGAAGAAGCTGGGACTGGAATTCTGGATTTATGATGAGAACGGCTGGCCCTCCGGGAACGCCGACGGGCATGTCTTGGAGCGTTTCCCGAAGAGCCGGTGTGAGTGGCTTGCCTGTCACGACGGAACGGTCTGCCTGGAAAGCCGGCCGGGGTTCAATACGCTGTGCCGGGAGGAAATGGCATATTTTATTGAGTTTACATATGAAGGCTATCGGAAAGGGCTGAGTGAGGAAGCATTTTCCTATGTGACGGGTTTTTTCAGCGATGAGGTTGGGTTTCTGGATGGGGAGAGCGTGACGTTGGAAAAGGGAGCGATCCCCTGGTGCCGGGAAGCGGAGGAAACCTATGAAAGCAGATATGGCAGAGCCTTCCGGGAGGATTGGGGGCTTTTGTTCCGGGAAGGCGAGGGCTGCCGGGAGGTAAGGTACCGTTACTGGCAGATCCTTTCGGATATTCTTGCCGATTCCTTTTACCGGCCGGTTAATGAGTGGTGTGTCCGTTATGGAAAGAGGTATACCGCGCATTTAAAGGGGGAAGAAAATCTTTATTTTCAGGTTGGCTGCAGCGGTTCTGTGTACCGCAATCTGATGGAGGTGAATGTGCCGGCTGTGGATGCCCTGGAGAGATATCCGGGAAATCATTACTATCCGCGTATTGCTTCCTCCCTGAGCCGCCAGTTTTCCGACGGACGCTGCCTTGCGGAGGCGATGGGCGGAAGCGGCTGGGGAATGTCCCCGGAGGATATGGTACGGTATGTGGACTGGCTGGCGGAAAGCGGCATAGATACCATTGTATTTCATTTATGGCAGTACTGCACCAAAAGCGCGTCGGTCAGGGACTGGCCGCCTAACATACCGCGGGGGTTGACCTGGAGGACCGCTGCAAAAGAAGTGTTTGCCAGGCTGCGGAAAAAATGGGATGGGAAAATCCGCCAAAACAGGCCTGTGCTGCTGATTGCCCCGGAACGGGGAGTGATGGCCGGCTTTGATCCAGGGTGCGCTCCCGAAATCAACGTCCATAACGGCAGTGGGTATGCGGACTGCGAGGGCGGCAGGATCAGCGCGGCCTTTGGGGCTTTTGTGGAGCATTGCCATGGGCAGGGGCTTGCCTTTGACGTCTGCAGTGAACGGATATTTGAGGAATATGGATGCGTGGAGGACGGACAGCTGCGGATAGGAAATGCGGTGTATTCGGCTGTTATCTGCGGAGAGGGCGCTTTGTTTACGAAGGCTTCGGTCAGGGAACAGGCGGTAGTATCTGGGATTTGGTATGAAGAGGCGCAGTGGAAATGGCGTTATATGGGGCATGGCGGGAATCAGTTTCTTCTGGAAGGAAAGGAGAACTGTATTTCATACAGGGAAGATGCGGACAGGAACGAAGCTGGCAGGGGAGAGGACTGGCGTGTCCGGGTACAGGATCCGGTCAGGGAAGTCTATGTTCAGGAGACCCTGCTTACTTTGGAAGAAAGGGATGGGCTTTTCTATTGCGAAATTCCGGATGATATCATGCTTTCCTGTCGTGAGAAGGGAGAAATCCGTATCCGTTTGGTGCCCTTACCGGATGGGGAGCAGGATCCGTTTGCCTGGCTGGAAGGCGATTTCGCGGTAAAAAGCAGGGCGGGATATACCCAAAAGAACGGACATCAGTGGCGGACCGAAGGGGATTTCTATCTGACGCAGCTAGACGGGGAAAAGATAAAGCTGCAGGATCTTACTGAAAGCGGATTCCCATTCTGCGGCAGCTATGTGGAGGCACAGAGCATGGCATACGTGGGAGAGGATGGGGTGCTTACCTTTGATGCCTCCGGCCTGCATGCCGATTGTATCGCTGCCGCGCTGGACGGAGAAGAGGAGTATGGCAGGTACTGCTGGGGGCCGGAATGGAGGCTGGAGGGGATTGCGCCGGGAATACATACGGTGCGTATCCGGCTGATTCCCAGTACCTTCAATACCTTCGGCCCGCATCACCACCGTGATGGCGACAGGCATCTGACAAGTCCCATGCAGTATAGTGGGGAGAAGGGTTTTGCGGATACGCCGGATGCCCCTTCCTTTACATTGGTGAAGGAATATCATGTTGTGAAGTTTGGAATTTAATTTTTATTTGAAAGAAAGGCGTTACTGTATCCGGGAAGGAGGACGGTGACGCCTTTCACATTTTACGGTACGGAGGATGGTGCACACGCTCTGTACTTTGTAATCTATCAGGGAAGCATGTTCCTTTTTTTCCACTCCCGTGGCGCAATTCCCATTACTTTTTTAAACGCTCTTGAAAAATGGAGCTGATTTTCATATCCCACTTGTATAGAGATATCTCCGATTGACAGTTCCGTATTTCTCAGAAGATCACAGGCGATATTGATCCGATAGCGGATGATGTATTCCTGCGGAGTAACAAGAACAGTGTCCCTGAAAATTTTACCGAAGTAACTGCGGTCCAGATTACACCAGTTGGCCAGTTGGGCGACAGAGATATCCTGATTGTAATGGCGTTCAATATACATCATGGCCTCATGAACATAAAATTCCTGAAGGTTTCCTGCCTTTGGCGTCTTTTTCTGCGAAGAAGTCCGTATCAGTGTTTCCAAAATAAAATACATATTACCCAGGAGCCGGAGAGAACTGTCGTGCTCCTCCAGCATTTTCAGCATCAGCCCCTTTAATTCGTCGCTTCCTGTCGAATTAGACGGAGTATAGATGGGGTGCTTCAGTCCAAGTCCTGCATCAGATAAAAAGGTAGGAATCTTCAAGCCGTCAAACTCAATCCAGATATAGCTCCATGGATTCACCTTATCGGCTACATAAGTGGTAATGCATTTTGGGCAGATAAGAAAAGCCTGGCCGGCTTTAAGCTGAAAATGCCGATCCGTCCCTATGGTAAAAAGCCCTTTGCCCTCCAGAATATAATGAAGGAGGTAATGATTATGAACAGCAGGTCCACAGGAGAGGAGCGGCGCGCATTTTTCCTTTCCGTATTGGTAAAGAGTGAGATCTGTATAATTGGTTCCCTGAAAGATGTGAGTGATATTGTCATCCATAATCCGCCTCGTTGAAACTAGGTTAGCTGTTGAGTGTGGCCTTTGTTATTTTCCATAGATAGCACACTATATAAATGTAGTATATCATAATGCGTTCTATATGCAAGAAAAAAGATAAAATCAAGAAAATGGGTATATTTTGGAATCCTTCTGATATTTACCCGCAAATCGTTTCCGGGTAAGATGATTTCAAGGTTGGAAAACAGGAAGCGGAGATGGAGAAACCCCAGTATTGCCGGGTATCCTCCATTGTATTCCGGCATTCCGGTTTTCTCTGGAAATCTGTCTGCAGAGAGATTGGCCTGGAAAATGTGATTAACAGAATTTACCAGAATGCGTTATTTGGGTATAGCAAAGAAAGGGAGCTTTATATGAAAAGAAAAATGCTAAGCAGTATTATGACAGCAGCGCTTGCAGTATCTTTGCTTGCAGGATGCGGCGGCAGCGGGAATGCAGATAAGGCGACACAGCCAGTACAAAATGAGGTACAAACTGAAGCATCTGCAGTTTCAGAAGAAACTGCGGGAAAAGCGGCGGGAATCGAAGAAGTTTCTAAGTCCTGCAGTCCGGAGGAGCTTACAGGGACGGTTGTAATATGGGATTGGGACGGAGGAACACAACAGAAATATGTGGATAAATTTAATGAGGTATACCCCAATGTAACAGTGGAAGTCCAGGATGTTGCCTGGGATGATTATATGACAAAGCTGCAGACCAGTTATGTATCTGGAATGGAGCTTCCGGATATTATTCTTGGGGAAATGGCCTGGAGAGGCACTTTGTTTGAAATGAATATTTGTGAAAATCTGGAGGAAGCGCCTTATAACCTGGATAGAAGTGAGATGGTTCCTTCTTCCGTGCCATTAGTATCAGATCAAAACGGTAAAATACTTGGTGTTGAGATGCAGGTGACACCTGCAGGATTTGCTTATAAAAGAGACTTGGCTAAAGAATATCTGGGAACAGATGATCCACAGAAGGTTGGTGAAATGATTAAAGACTGGGATTCTTTCCTGGCTGTGGGGGAGCAGGTAAAGGAAAAGAGCGGCGGAAAAGTAAAGATGATGGCATCTCTTGGAGATGTGCTGCTTTCCACCATCAATCAGAATATTGTGGATTATGTGGACGGGACAAATGTCAATATCACTGAAAAAATGACCCGCCCGCTGGAGCTTACTATGAAAATGCGGGATGCAGGAATTATCGGAAATGTGGAAATGTATTCCGCTTCCTGGTATTCTGCTTATGCGGCGGATGAATATCTGTTCTATGAGGCAGGTGCATGGTGCCCTCCCCTGGTTATCGTACCAAACGATCCGGAGGGAGCGGGAAACTGGGCAGTGACAATGCCTCCCGAGGGCTCCTTTAATCTGGGAGGAACTACGCTTAGTATTTATAAAGACAGTAAAAATAAGGAAGCGGCCTGGGCGTACCTGCAGTTTATTTACTTTTCAGAGCAGGGAGGTTCCTATATGTATGATCTTACAGGAAATTACAGTTGCTATCAGCCATATTACAGCAGTGGATATTCACCCGTTGAAAAAGAAGGGCCTGTGGATAAGTTTTTCGGTGGACAGAGTCTGGTGAAATATTATATCGAAGAAGCAGCACCTAATGCAAAAACTATGCCACAGACAAAATATGATGCTATTATCAACGACGTGTTCCAGGCACTGACTCCCAAATTTATGTCGGATTCTTCCATTGATTCTGCAAAAGCACTCGAGCTTTTTAAAGAGGAAGTCTCCCTTAAGGCACCGGAAGCGCAGATTCAATAGGTTAAAGGCACAGGTGGAAAATGAAACGAAATAAATGGCCGTATCTTTTTTCTCTCCCTTTTTTGGGGGCATATGGATTATTCATGCTTTTTCCCATGATATATTCCTTTTATCTGAGTTTATTTGATTATAATGGAATTGTGGAAAAGTATTTTGTGGGATTTCGAAACTACATCAATCTTTTTACCAAGGACAGGCTGTTTTTAAAATCCTTGTTCAATACGGTTTTAATTATGCTGATGTCACTTCCGGTAAACCTGATACTGGGACTTGTTATTGCATATTTGCTGTTTCAGCTGGTAAAAGGCCGGCGTCTGTTCCAGGTTGTAAACTTCCTTCCATATATAACAACACCGGTTGCCATAGGTTTCATTTTCTCCTATATATTTGATTGGAACAGCGGTATCCTGAACGGCCTGCTTACACATTTTAACATATTGCAGGAAAATTATTTCTGGCTTCAGCATCCATGGTCAGCGAGGCTTATAGTTGCGATTATGATAGTATGGCGGAATTTCGGTTACTGTATGATGATTTACCTTTCGGGAATGACGGCAATACCTCAGGATGTTTATGAGGCAGCTGCAATTGATGGCGCAGGCAAGGTGAAAACCTTCCTGCACATCATTCTTCCCCTGCTGAAGAATGTGACCGTTTTTCTTTTTATAACGGCTTTAATCGGCGGCTTTCAAATGTTTGACGAACCGGTTCAGCTGTATTCAGGATGGTCGGCAGCATCAAAAAGTGTCGGAGGTCCCGATTATTCAGTACTGACTGTTATATGGAAATTTTACGATGATTCTTTTGGAAGCAATACCAGGCTTGGATATGGTGCGGCTATTGCATATACATTATTTTTAATTATAGGCAGCTGTTCCCTGTTCAGTTTCTTTTTCAGCAACAGAAAAGAAAAGTAGGAGGGTGCCGATATGCAGCGTAAAAAAATAATTAATGATATATGGGTTTATCTGATTCTTGGAGTGATGTCAATAATTGCCCTGTTCCCTTTTTACATGATGTTCGTGATGGGCACCTATTATAGTGAGGATTTGTTCCATGGGCTGCCGCTGCTTGTCAGTGATTATTTTGTGGAAAATCTGAAGACAACGTTGGATAACGGGCTTTTGGCAACCTACTTGAACAGTATTCTTGTTTCTGCAGCGTCGGTAATTGCCTGCCTGTTTACCAGTATAACCATAGGCTATGCACTGGCAAAATTTACATTTCGGGGACAAAGGGCAATCCTGATACTTGTTTTGATCGGGATGATGCTTCCCACACAGATATCTATTATCGGGTATATTATGGAGATGAGAGTAGCGCACCTGACTAATACTCTCTGGTCGGTTATATGTGTCTGGATTGCCAATCCCTTCAGCGCCTTTTTCATGATGCAGTTTCTCAGGGATTCGGTTCCGGAAGAAATGATGGAAAGTGCGAGAATAGATGGCTGCTCAGAACCAGGAATTCTTGCTTCAATTGTAGTTCCCTGTATCAAGCCTGCCATTATGACAGTAGCAACGCTGGTATTCCTTTGGTCCTGGAATAACTATCTGCTTCCTTTGATTACATTAAATAAACAGGCGGTTTATACCCTGCCGCTTATGATATCCAATATCTCCGTATCCTACAGACAGGATTACGGGGCACAAATGCTGGCGCTGGCTCTTTCCACCTTCCCTGTGCTGATTATTTTCATACTTGGTTCAAAGTACTTTGTAAAAGGGATTACTGCGGGGGCGGTGAAGGGATAAGCACAAGCCGGAAGGGTAATATTTTGAAAAAAGATGCTTGCAACCTCCCTGGTTTGAGGGCGGTATTAGCCGCATGAGCGCCTGGGGCGCAGATTGGAGCAAAAATGAAGACACGATGGATTTATACAGCCCGTGATACCGGAGAAAGACTGGCGGAGAAAGAGCTTTCTCGGGAGAAAGAGACAGGACCGGTTTTGTTTTCTGTGTATCCGGGAGAAAAACGGCAGAAGATTTATGGATTCGGAGGTGCCTTTACAGATACGGCGGCCATGGCTCTCATTCCTATGGAAGAAGCAATCCGGGAAAAAGCAGTGGCCGCTTATTTTGACCCTGAAACGGGCCTGGGCTATAATATGGGACGAATCCCTATAGGCTGTTGTGACTTTTCAAGCGTTGAATACTCCCATGCAGAAATAGCGGGAGATGAAAACTTAACTTATTATTCAATTGCTCAGGATAAAAAAGGCATTCTTCCGTTAATCAAATCAGCCCAAAAGGTTATGAAAAAAGACAATAGAAATAATGAGCTTCTTTTGTATGCGTTACCCTGGAGTCCTCCGGGATGGATGAAATCCAATGGACAGATGAGCTGGGGAGGAAAGCTTTTGCCCGAATACTATCAGACAATGGCGTCCTATCTGGTAAATTTTATCAGGGCTTATGAAAAAGAGGGGATTTCGCTGTGGGGGCTTGCCACCCAGAATGAACCTGTGGAAGTACAGAGGTGGGCATCCTGTGAATTTACCGGAAAGGAAGAAGCTATATTTCTAAAGGATTTCCTGATACCGTCATTGGAAAAAGCAGGATTCGGGGACAAAAAGCTTCTTTGCTGGGATTGCAATAAAGACTTTTTGAGAAAAAGAGCAGAGGAAATGCTGTCTGATGAAGCTTTAAGAAAAAAAATATTCGGACTGGCTTTTCATTGGTATTCTGGTGATTATTTTGAGGAACTGGAAAAAACACATGAAGAATATCCCGGGGTGGAGCTGCTTGCTACGGAATGCTGTGTGGTGATGCCGGAAAATCTCCAGGACTGGTCAGTTGGGGAACGGTATGGGCACGATATTATTGGAGATATGAATCACTGGACCTGTGCATATATGGACTGGAATCTGTTCCTTGATCAAAACAGTGGTCCGGGAATTGCGGATAATCCTTGTGCGGCACCGATTATATTGGACTATGAAAGGCAGGAGCTGATTCGGATGTCATCCTACTATTATATCGGGCATTTCAGCCGGTATGTTAAAAGAGGGGCATATGGCGTGTTGACCCGAAACTATGACTTTTCAGAGAATGGTGAAAAAAATCTGGAATGCTGCGCCTTCTTGAATCCGTGTGGACAGCTCGTAGTGATTATTATGAATGCCGGAGAGAGGGACAGGGCCGGCAGAATCGAAGTTGACGGAAGGTATATTTCAGTCAGTATGCAGGCTCATAGTATTGGTACTCTTATTGTCGAACTGTAAAGTTTAATAAAAATGAAAAAACATCCCGGATTCCATTGGAATCCGGGATGCCTTCTGTGTGAATTTATATAGATCTCTTGGAGGAGTTCCCAATATTATTTGCCGAAGTATCTCTCCAGTAAGCCCTGGAATGCCTTGCCGTGGCGGGCTTCGTCTCTTGCCATTTCATGAACAGTGTCATGGATAGCGTCAAGGTTAGCAGCCTTTGCGCGCTTAGCCAGGTCGAATTTACCAGCGGTTGCGCCGTTTTCTGCTTCTACTCTCATTTCCAGGTTCTTCTTTGTGGAATCAGTTACTACTTCGCCAAGCAGCTCTGCGAATTTTGCAGCATGCTCTGCTTCTTCATAAGCAGCTTTTTCCCAGTAAAGACCGATTTCAGGATAGCCTTCTCTGTGGGCAACTCTTGCCATTGCAAGGTACATACCTACTTCAGAGCATTCTCCTGCGAAGTTAGCTCTCAGGTCTTCCATGATATCTTCGCTTGCACCCTGAGCAACACCTACAACGTGCTCAGCAGCCCATTCCATTGTTCCGCTCTGTGCGGTGAATTTCTCTGCGGGAGCTCCACAAACGGGGCATTTCTCCGGTGCTTTTTCGCCTTCATAAACATAACCACATACCTGACATACGAATTTCATAATTTTTTTCTCCTTTTAATTTTAATATATTTTTTATTACAACTGCTCCGGAAACCGGGAGTTGCGGATGGCTGATTTTTAAGAAAGAGCTTTCAGCTTCTTCTCTTTACAATGGGGACAAAGGCCGTAAAAATAAGTGATATGGCCGGCTATCTGTCCTTCAAAATTTCTGGCGGCCGTTTGATTGATGCTGTCAATGCTATCCATTTCCAAATCAATTACACTTCCGCAGTCGCTGCAGACAAAATGATAATGAGGACTGGTGTCTGCATCAAAATGATCCACACCGTCGCCGACGCGTAATCTTGCTATTTCTCCAAGATCTGCCAACAGCGTAAGATTTCTGTAAACAGTACCAAGACTGATGTTGGGAAATTCTGTTCTCACATTGCTGTAAACTACATCTGCCGTCGGATGGTCATTCCTTGTCATCAGGAAATCTTTGATGGCTTCCCGTTGACGGCTGTATTTCAGCGTCATTTTCTGCCTCCTTTCTGTTAAAAACGATAATCGTTACTGTTACTATAGCAAAGCTTTTCAATTCTGTCAACATGTTTATAATTTTTTTAGAAATTTATTTTTTCGTTTTTATAATTAGGTTTTCTTTTTATGGTAGAATAACAATGGATACTCAGGGAAGGATGTGAAATATGAAATGAAGTTCAGGACAAAGCTGGTGATAACCTTTTTAACGGTTATTCTGCTGCCCCTTGTGCTTTCTGCGATTGCTTTTGTGGCGATCGGCGCTGTGATGGTGCATAATTCCGATTTGAGATACGGTTTTGAGACGACGGACTACAGCACCATGTCCGATTCACTCGCATCCTTCAGCGGAATAACCGATGATATTTTTTACAGTCTGGAGGAAACGGCCGAAGAGGAGCCTGCAAGGCTTGAGGATAAGAATTTTCTGGCGGCTGTGAATGAGGATGCTTTCAAGAAGTCTTCCTATATTCTGGTGAGGAAGGACAATACGGTTTATTATTCCGGCAATGAGACTGCGACACAGAAAATTTTCAGCCGGCTTCCCGCTTATGGTTTTGAAAGCAGGGATTCCAATTCCGGTTTTTATTATAATGATATGCAAAAGCTGGTAAAGCAGATTGATTTCCGCTTTTCCGATGGCTCAGACGGCAGCGTATTCATTATAACCAGGGTAAACAGCGTTATTTCCAAGACACTGCTTATCTATATGTTCTTTGCGATTGTAATTATTCTGATTGTAACAAGCGTTGTTCTTACCCAGTGGATTTATAAGAGTGTTTTTGCCCCCATTAACAGGCTGAACGTGGCCATGCAGAATATTGCGGAAGGAAATTTCGAATATATCCTTACATCGGAGGATACCAATGAAATCGGCGAGCTGTACCGCAATTATGAGGACATGCGGCTTCGGCTGAAGGAATCCACCGAGGAAAAAATACAGAATGAGCGGCAGAACAGGGAGCTGGTGAGCAATATTTCCCATGATCTGAAAACGCCCATAACGGCCATTAAGGGGTATGTGGAAGGAATAATGGACGGCGTGGCGGATACGCCTGAGAAGATGGAACGTTACATTAAGACTATCTACAACAAGGCCAATGACATGAACCGCCTGATTAATGAGCTGACCTATTATTCGGGCATAGACAGCAACAGAATCCCTTATAATTTTCACCGCATCAATGTGGCGGAATTTTTCCAGGATTGTGTGGAGGATGTGGGGCTTGATCTGGAATCCAAGGATATAGAGCTGAATTATTCGAATCTGGTGGATCCCGACACCCGGATTATTGCGGATCCGGAGCAGCTGAAGAAGGTAATCAACAACATTATCGGAAACAGCATCAAGTATATCGACAAGCCAAAGGGAATCATCAACATACGGATACTGGATGAGGTGGACTCCATCCGGGTGGAAATAGATGATAATGGCAAAGGCATTGCTGCCAAGGATCTGGGAAGTATTTTTGAACGGTTTTACAGGACGGATGCTTCCAGGAATTCCGCCATGGGCGGCAGCGGTATCGGCCTTTCTATTGTAAAGAAAATTATTGAGGACCATGGCGGTTACATCTGGGCGACCAGTAAGGAAGGAGAAGGAACCTGTTTGCATTTTGTAATCAGAAAATACAGGGAGGCAGAGGAAAATGAATAAGATATTAATTATTGAAGATGAAGAAGCGATTGCAGATTTGGAGAAGGATTACCTGGAGCTGTCAGGCTTTCAGGTGGAGATAGAACATGAGGGAGACAAAGGGCTGGAACGTGCCATGACCTCAGAATATGATTTAATCATACTGGATTTGATGCTTCCGGGTATGGACGGCTTTGAAATCTGCCGCCGGATAAGAGATGAAAAAAACATACCGATTCTCATGGTATCCGCAAAGAAGGACGATATCGATAAAATCAGGGGCCTGGGCCTGGGAGCCGATGACTATATGACAAAGCCTTTCAGCCCCAGTGAGCTTGTTGCCAGAGTGAAGGCCCATCTTGCCCGCTACACAAGGCTGGTCAGCTCCCAGCAGAAGACCAATGATATCGTGGAAATCCGCGGAATCCGCATAGATAAAACAGCAAGACGTGTATATATCAATGGGGAAGAGAAGGCGTTTACCACAAAGGAATTCGATCTGCTTACCTTCCTGGCGGAAAATCCCAACCATGTATTTACCAAGGAGGAGCTGTTCCGGGAGATCTGGGATATGGATTCTATCGGGGATATCGCAACCGTGACGGTGCATATTAAGAAAATCCGGGAGAAAATTGAGGCGGATACTGCAAACCCGCAGTATATTGAAACAATTTGGGGTGTCGGGTATCGGTTTAAGGTGTAAGCCGTGGGACTGTCTCTGAGGCATATCCATTGCTACGAAAAAAATGAAAAGGAATTTTTTCAGTTGGTTGGCTTCAGGGATTATCTGAATGAACATGCGGAAGCTGCCAAACAGTATGAGGATTTAAAGAAAAAATTGGCGTCGGATTTCCCGGAGGACAGGGTTGCTTATACGAAGGGAAAGGAAGCGTTTATAAAGGGGATCTATCATATTTTGGATTCTCAGGGAGGATAATTAAAGAAACCTTTATTGCGGGTATTGAAACCTGCAATAAAGGTTTTTCTGCTCAATCATGATTAATAATTCTTTTGGCATATGTGTTTCTGTATTCCGAGGGAGTCATGGATGTTATATTTTTGTATGTTCGGATAAAATTGTGATAATTTGAAAAGCCAAGAGAATCAGCTATTGCACTAACAGTCATATTAGTATCACTTAAGAGAAAGTTGGCCCTCTCTATTTTCTGATTAAGTATATATTGCTTCAGGCTTATTCCGGATACCTCTTTAAAATAGCGTGACAGGTACTTTTCATTATAACCAAAATGAACAGCAATGTTTGTTACTTTCAGGTTATCGTTAATATAATAATTAATAAAATCAATAATGTCGTTGTATAGTTGCTTTTGAATCGGAATATTTTCAGAGGCAGCTTTTTCTTTTTCACTTAAGGAGATCGCATGCTGATTGGAAATCTCACTTATAATAAGTGTCGTCATATAATCTGTGTAATGGGTATCATAGCCGGAACGGACACAATTCTGTAACTGCCTCATAAGAAGAAGGACTCTTTCAGGATAAAGCAGTGATTTTTGAACTGGCAGGAGGATATCATTACGTCCTCCATCAATTTTATTGGGAACCAGTCCGGATACAGGAAAAGCACGTTGGCATGAAAAATGAAGCCAGTAAAAACTGCATTCCGACTCACGGTAACCCCGCCTAATTCTTTTCTCATTACTGGGCTTGGGAGATGGTGGCTGAAGTAGCAGGTATTGTCCTGGGGTAACAGTATATTTGACATCCTGGTATTGCAGATAGAGATTTCCCTTTGTTTCGACAATAAGTTCGTAATCCTCTGTAGTCTGTACACTATGAGTCCACTTTGAAGAAAGTGCCTCAAATTTACCTGTTCTGTTAAACATTAGTGGATTAGTGATATTTATCATATATGCCAGACATGGCGGCATTTGTTTCCCTCCTCTTCTATACTTAATAATACAAAAAGTTACTAAAAGACACCTAAAAGGAAAAAGGAATTTTAAACTTATACATATTTTATAAGTGTACAATCCCATCTTTTTTTTCAATTATAGTCCAGAATTTACTACAATTCAATAGTATTGCAGGAAATATAAAATGGAAATAATGCGTGAAGTAAGTAATTTATGCCTTTAAAAAGAAGTACCGTTTTGATACATATTAAAACGTTTGTGTATTTTGGAAAAGTATAACTAATTGTATAATAGTTATAAATAAATTGCTTGTGGAAGAAATAAAATGAGTATTTTGTACAAAAATAAACCTCATATAAACAATTGTAATTGTGTTTTACTATATATAAATTTCTGTCAGGGCAATTTATGAATGTACAATTTAATAAACTAACGGTACCCAAAAAAATGGGGGAGGAATTTTCCAAACTTAGGAAAGCAAGGAGGATAATTATGAGAGGTAAGAAGTTGTTGGCATTTATACTTGCAGCAGGAATGGCAGGAAGTGCTTTAGCAGGCTGTATGCCAGGGACTGGTGCAACCGGTTCGGAACCTGCAGCTGAAACTAAACAGGAATCTGCATCCGGAACTGAAAATGTCATATCTGAGGAAGCATCAGTATCAGAGGAAACACAAGGAGGATATTCACTGCCTTTATGTGAACCGGGGAGTGAAACACTTTCTATTTTAACTTATCAGAACTGGCATGCATCCGCATACTATGATTCTGACGATGGCCTTCCTGTAGAAAATGAAATCGAAAAAATAACAGGTGTTAAAGTAGACTGGGAATGTGTTGCCAGCGGTGACTATAATACTGTCGCACAGACTAGATTAGCTTCAGGCAGTGAACTTCCTGATATTATCAGAGTCCCTAACGGAACAACAGGACTTGCAGATTACAGCTCACAGGGCTTATTGGTAAATATAAAAGAATATATAAATGAAACAGATACACCTAATCTATGGAAGTTGTTTCAGCAACAGCCTATCTATGAAGCACAGATGACATCACCGGACGGAAATATCTATGGGCTGCCTCATGCGGAATTTGATATTAACAACTATGTACTTATGTGGAATATTATCAGGCAGGATTGGCTGGATAAATTAGGGCTGGCTATGCCTTCCACCATTGATGAATATCATGATGTACTTGTTGCATTCCGTGATCAGGATCCCAATGGAAATGGTAAAAAGGATGAAGTGCCTCTTGGTTATCAGAATGATCAGATGTTTGGTTTGTATACCTTTAAGGAAGCCTTTGGGTTTAATAATACAGATATTTGGTCAGTGTCAGATGATGGAGTGGTGGCCTTTGATCTGATGGACGATAAGTTTTTGGATTGTCTTACCACATTGAATCAGTGGTATGGGGAAGGGCTTTTAAGTACTACAACCGATGGCTCAGATTCCGATTCCCTGATTTCTCAGGACAGACTTGGCGGACAGACATTATCATCAACAGATAACGTAATTGGCAAGGATGATTTGGTAAGAGAAACAAATCCTGACGGACATTATGTATTCATACCTGCATTAACAAATGAAAAATATGCAGATAATCAGCCGACAATCAGCAAGAGACAGTCCTTCCATGACTATTATGCTGTTACTGTTGACTGCAAAAATCCGAAGCTGGCCGTACAATGGCTTGATTGGGTATATGCTTCTGAAGAATCCGCCGTATTGCGTTACTGGGGGTTTGAAGGGGATACCTTTACTGTAGAAAATGGACAGAAGGTATTTACAGATAAGGTTACTAACGGCGGCAGCAGCGCAATTGATGTAATGCGTGGAATAGGAGCGTGGCCTAACTTTGTGGGAAATGAAAGCGGAGAACCTTTCAAGGCCATGTATGTAGGTTCATATTTTGATGAAGCTTATAATGAATTCAAGGATATTATGTCGGACAGAGTCCCTATTGCAATCGGTACAGAAGAAGAAAACAAGATATATACAGAGAAATGGCCGGATATTGAAACCTTTGTAAAAGAAAATGTAGTTAAATTTATTACAGGAAACAGACCTTTAACTGAATGGAATTCTTATGTGGATACTTTGAAACAGATGGGAATCGAGGATGTTGTTGCTGTAAAGCAGGCATGGTACGACAGGACACAGGAAGTGATGCAGTAACTGACAGAAAGTAGATAATGCTGCGGCACCATTGTGTGCTGCACCACGGGGAATACCGCAAAATAACTAATATTTAGCTATGGGTCGGTATTCCCTGTCTATGTCAATAGATATCAGGGTGAGGCGAAATGTATGGCAAAAAATAAGACAGTAAAAAAAGTTCCTGTGGGTAAGTTAATTAAAAGAGACAGATATCTTATTTTGATGGTAGCTCCTTGTGTCCTATATTTTTTGATATTCCATTATGCACCTATGGTGTGGAATATTGTAGCATTCCAGGATTATAATGTCAGACGGGGAATTCTTGGAAGCAGTTGGATTGGACTGGAAAACTTTAAAAGGTTTTTTGAAAGTCCTTATGCTTTCCGTTTAATAAGGAATACGTTTCTATTAAGTTTTATGGACTTGCTCATGGGATTTCCGGTTCCGATTCTTTTTGCGCTTCTCTTAAATGAAGTAAAGAAAAACTGGGTGAAGAGGACGGTACAGACCTTTTCTTATCTGCCACATTTTATTTCGGTAGTAGTAGTGGTTGGTATGATGAAAATTTTTCTATCTCCTACGGATGGGATTGTTAATCTAGCTATTCAGGCACTGGGCGGAAATCCTATCAATTTCTTTTCAGAAGCGAAAATTTTCAGGTGGCTGTATGTTTTCTCAAATATATGGCAGAATTTTGGATGGGATTCCATTATATATTTCGCGGCTATTTCAGGGGTAAATCCGGAACTTTACGAAGCGGCCATTGTTGACGGGGCAGGACGTTGGAAGAAGATGTTCTTCATTACTTTACCTTGTATTGCCCCCACTATTATTGTACTGCTAATTATGAGAATTGGTTGGCTTCTGAGTGTCGGTTTTGAAAAAATTATTCTTATGTATAATGAAGCTACCTATGAAACAGCGGATGTTATTTCCACCTATGTCTATCGTGTGGGCCTGCTGAATTCAGATTTTTCATATGGAACAGCAATTGGGCTGTTTAACTGTATCGTCAGTCTTGTATTGATTATTCTTGCAAATGGTTTGAGCAGGAGATTCAGTGATACATCTTTATTTTAGGAGGATTGGATATGAAACGTAAAAAAAGCCTTAAGGAAAGCGGTCTTATTGGTATTGTTCTTATTTATATTATCATAATCCTCGCAGCTTTTATCACGCTGTATCCATTCCTTTATGTTATAGCCAATTCTTTTAGTAATCCACTGAATGTAATAAGAAGAGATGTTATACTCTGGCCGGTAAATTTTTCATTAACGTCATATCAGACACTACTTCAGCAGAAAGATGTGTTTATGGCATATTACAATACCATATGGTATACGGTGGTAGGAACTCTTGTTAATATGATTTTGACTATAATGGCGGCATATGCACTTTCGATTAGGAAGTTTTTTCTGCGTAATCAAATTTCAATATTTATTGCGGTTACCATGTTTGTATCCGGGGGGATTATCCCATCATACATTGTGGTAAATAAACTGGGTTTATATGATACGCCTTGGGCATTAATTGTGCCAACAGCTATTAGTGCATATAATTTAATTGTGGCAAGAAGTTTTTTTGAGTCTCTTCCTGAAGAATTGACGGAGTCAGCACACTTGGATGGGGCAAATGATTTTACTATTCTTTGGAAGATTATTGTTCCCGTATCCAAGCCAATCATCTCAGTATTGATTATTTTTTATGCGGTCGGACACTGGAATGAATATTTTAATCCTATGATTTATTTAAAGAGCAGAGAATTAAAACCCATTCAGCTGTATCTGAGGGATATTCTTGTGGCAAACCAACAGGCGACCACAAGTACTGGCGGCAGTACAGGTGCTGAAAGGCAGTATCTTTTTGAAGCATTGAAATTTTCAACCATTGTAATAACAACATTGCCGATTACAGTTATTTATCCCTTTTTTCAAAAACATTTTGTACAAGGGGTAATGATAGGAGCAGTAAAAAGCTGATTTATAAATTATCGGCGGGAAAGCAGGTGAAATTATGGGAAGATATAAGTATATACCACGTGGTACTGCAGGCGGATGGATAAAATCACAGGATTCTCCGGTAATAGGAGGAGCATTAGGAACTGTCTTTGACTGCTGTGTACGTAAGGAGAATGAAGGATACCGAATGTGGTATTCCTGGAGACCGGCTAAAGGAATTGCTGTAGCGAATAGTCCGGATGGTTATGACTGGAGTCTTCCGCAGATGGTAATGCCAAGACAAATAAGTCTCCCATGGGCTGTAGATGAAGTAAACAGGCCTTGTGTGCTTTACCGGGGCGGGAAGTACAGGATGTGGTTTATAGGAATGGTGCGTCCTTTAGATTTTTGTTATGGAACAAGTGCTGTGGGTTATGCGGAAAGTAATGATGGTATTCATTGGGATGTACGAAGAGAATCGGTTATGAATCCGGATGAACCGTGGGAAAAGAACAGCCTGTACTGTCCGCATGTGATATGGGATGAGGAAAAAAACAGTTATTGTATGTGGTATTCAGGTGGGGAACAATATGAATGCGATAGCATAGGCTATGCGGAAAGCGAAGATGGAATTCACTGGAACAAATATAATAAAAATCCTATTTTTACGGCTGACAAAAATAAATTCTGGGAGGCGCTGAAGACAGAAGCATGCTGTGTTGTTCGTGAGCAGGATTACTTTTATATGTTTTATCTTGGAATCAGTGCAGATAGAACGGCATCGATTGGTATTGCCAGATCCAGAGATGGCATAACGGGTTGGGAACGGCATCCAGACAATCCGGTAGTTGCTGGTACAGACGGCAGCTGGGACTATTTGGGAGTTTGTAAGCCATTTGTATTGAAAACGGATGATGGATTTCTTATGTGGTATAACGGCTGCAATCAATCCGAAGGAGAAGGACAGGTGAAGGAAGAGATAGGTGTAGCTTTACATAAAGGATATCAGCTGTGGCCGGAGGATGGAGCTGCCCGGGAAAGGGATATACCGGATGAAAAAATTGTGTGCCGGGACTTGTTTTTAGGGTGTCGGTAGGAAGAGAGGGAAAAATGGGGCAGAATGTTAAATGGGTTCCTCTTGGAACAACAGGCGGATGGGTAAAGGCAATAGAAAATCCTGTTTTAGGTCCGGAATATGGCACGACCTTTGATATTCATGTGATTAAAGAGGAGCACAAATACCGCATGTGGTTTTCCTGGAGGGATGTAAGGCTGATTGCACATACTATAAGCGATGATGGTATTCATTGGGATTTACCACGGGCGGTGCTTACTGCCATTCCAGGATCAGAATGGGAGGGAGATGAGGTAAACAGACCTACGATTGTTGTTAAGGATGGTCTTTATCATATGTGGTATACAGGACAGGTTTTTGCGCGCGAGAATCAGATGAGTAAAAGCTGTATTGGCTATGCGGTGTCTGAAGATGGAGTAAATTGGATGCGTCGGGAAGAACCTGTTTTAGTGCCAGAGGAACACTGGGAGCGTTACTGTGTTATGTGTCCTCATGTGCTCTGGGATGATGAGGATAATATATTTAAAATGTGGTATTCCGCGGGACATATGCATGAGTCAGATGCAATCGGTTATGCGGAAAGTCCAGATGGAATCAACTGGATACGGTATTCTGGAAATCCAGTTTTTATGCCTGATCCGAACAATTACTGGGATATGAGCAAGGTTGAGGCTTGCTTTGTGATGAAATGGGATGGGTGGTACTATATGTTCTATATGGGGGTCCATGGAGATTATAAATCTGCTGTAGGCCTAGCCAGATCAAAGGATGGGCTACTCTGGGAGAGGCATCCGGACAACCCGATAATTGCAGGAGATGATGACTTATGGGATTTTGGAGGAATATGTAAGGTAAGCGTTGTTGAGGAGGAGAATGGCTTCCGGTTATGGTACAATGCCTCTAACGGGGGTGGGGAACAGATCGGTACGGCATTTCATCGGGGATTTTCCCTGTTCCCTGATGTAGGAAATAAATATGTATCAGAGAGAGGCGAAAATCCTTGCAGAAAGGGAAAGTTCAACTATTATTATAACAGATTTGCATTGTTAAGAGATTAAACATGTGATCAGAGGAGGATGTAATGGATTATTGCGGATACAAATATAAGCCCCGGGGATGTACTGGTGGATGGGAGGTAATAGGCACGAAGCCTGTTCTCGGCCCGGGAATGGGAACTGTAAATGATCCTTTTGTTATTAAGGAAAATGGATTTTACCGTATGTGGTTTTCCTGGAGAAAGGGAAGAGTTATTGCATATACGGAAAGCAAGGATGGAGTACGTTGGGATAATGTTCAGGTAGTTCTCACTGCGGTTAAGGGATCGGTTTGGGAAGGACATGAGGTATGCAGACCTACGATTTTAAAAAAAGATGGAATGTATCATATGTGGTACACAGGTATGATGTATCCTACGGAAATTAATGCTCCAAAAAGCTGTATCGGTTATGCAATAAGTGAAGATGGTATCGTATGGAGACGAAGGAATAGCCCGGTGATGGAGCCTTCTTCTGCCTGGGAAAAAATCGCGGTTGCCCATCCACATGTCATGTGGGATGAAGAAAATAAAAAGTTCCGCATGTGGTACTGTGCAGGAAGACAGCATGAACCGGATGCAATAGGATATGCAGAAAGTTTGGATGGTGTAAAGTGGGAGAAATTTTCCAAGAATCCAATTTTCACACCGGACAGCACACATTATTGGGAAATGGGAAAGGTATCGGCACCTTATATAATAAAAGAGGATGGTTGGTATTATATGTTTTATCTGGGAATGGATGGGGATTTGATTGCGGGTGCAGGATTAGCCAGATCAAAGGATGGAATCCATGATTGGGAAAGGCACCCAAGTAATCCTATTTCCGCCGGAAAGGATGGAAACTGGGATTGGCTTGGAACACGAAAGGTCAGCATTGTGAAAGAAAAGAATGGATATCAGATGTGGTATACTGGGGGAATGAGAGAAGGGCAGGCAATTGGAATTGCGTGGCACGATGGTTTTGACCTGGGATTCCCGGAAGAAGGAGCACCCGGTAGAGATGAAAGGGGCTTTGGAGAAGGTTTGGGAAGTGTAAATTACTATTATCATGATAACATAGCAAAGTATTAATCGAGGTAAATTGGTACAAGAAGAATGGAGGAAGTTATGCATAATCCGAATCAGTATAAGCCTATTCCATGTGGTGTAATGGCCGGTTGGGAAAGAGTGGGAAATGAACCGGTTTTTGGCGGAGCCATGGGTACGGTTTTTGACAATTATGTTATTTATGAAGATGGCATCTATAAAATGTGGTATTCCTGGAGACCGGTAACATGCATTGTATATGCGGAAAGCACAGATGGGAGAAATTGGACACTTCCCAAGGTGGTTCTGACCTATGATGAAGAATCTGAATGGGAATGCTCGGAGGTAAGCAGGCCGACCATAATACATAAGGACGGAATTTATCATATGTGGTATACAGGTCACAAATGGTGTGGCCGCCATTCCACGAGCGTAATAGGTTATGCTACCAGTGAAGATGGAATTCACTGGCATAAGTATGGAAAGCCGGTAATGGTATGTACGCAGCCATGGGAACGCGAAATGATATGGTGTCCGCATGTTATTTGGGAGGAAGAAGAAAATAAATATAAAATGTGGTATTCCGGTGGAGCAACACCTAAAGCGGAGGCAGATGCTATTGGGTATGCAGAAAGTGAGGATGGGATTAATTGGAATAAACATCCTAACAATCCTGTATTTAAGCCGGATCCAAATATCCATTGGGAAATGTATAAGGTTTCTGCCTGCTATGTATGGAAACAGGATGACTGGTATTATATGACTTATCTTGGCAGTGATTCGGACATGCGCGCAGCAAATGGTATGGCGCGTTCCCGGGATGGGATCACTGGCTGGCAGCGCCACCCTGATAATCCTGTATTTGGGGAATGCGAAGGTGAATGGGATTGTGCTGGTGTTTGTAAGGTAAGCGTTCTTAAACAAGAAGATGGATATCTGGGATGGTATAATGGTTTTAACCATACCCTGGAGGAGATGGGATTTCTTGTACATAAAGGATTTGATTTTGATTTTCCTGATTATGGGGAAGAAAGAGAACCAAGAAGGGGTGATGGTACATGTTGTTCTGAAATAAATACTCTTTATTAAAGTACTATAAGTAAATAGAAAAAAGTAAAATCTCATGTCAAAGACAAAATTTGGCATGAGATTTTTTTATTCAGGTCTTTAAAACTAAAGAACAAACATTTTCTTTCAAAGATACGCTGCCATGTCCTTTTTTCCGTGCTATAATAGTCCCCATAAACCAATCGGAAAGGAAATCTCACCAATTGAAATCAAAAATACTGGCAGAAGACCAACATATACTTGTATGCTATAAGCCGCCGGGGCTTGCGGTGCAGAGCGGCAGGATCGGGGAACCGGACATGGTCAGCGAACTGAAAAATTATCTGGGAGGCAGGAATCCTTATCTGGGACTGGTTCACCGGCTGGATCAGCCGGTATCCGGCATCCTGGTTTTTGCGAAAACGCCTCAGGCCGCGGCTAAGCTCAGCCAGCAGGCGGCGGCTCATGGGGAAGCGCCGCAGGGCGGGAAAAACCAGACGGGTAAACAAAAAAAGAACGGAAATCAAAAGCCGGGAATAGAAGCAATACCTTCTATGGAAAAGTGGTACATGGCCCTTGTTTATACCGGAACGAAAAGAGCTGGAACAGCTACAGAGCAGATACATCAGATACAAGAATCAGTACAGGAACCGGGTCTGGATGAGGAACGGAATGAGATACGGAGGAAAGAAATAAAACTCGTTGATTATCTTCTCCGGGATGCCGGACAAAATACATCAAGAGTGGTGAAGGCAGATACAAAAGGCGCCAGGAGAGCGGAGCTATTGTATGAGGTGGTAGAGAAAAGGGACAGGCAGGCGCTTGTCAGGATACGGCTTCTCACCGGACGTCACCATCAGATACGTGTTCAGTTTGCCAACGCTGGGCTGCCGCTTTTGGGAGATGCCAAGTATGGGACGGAAGAAAGCAGGGAGTATTCCGCAGAAAAAGGGTATGGGAATATATGTCTCTGTGCCTTCTCTTTAAGTTTTTATCATCCGGCATCCGGAAAAAAGATGGATTTTCAGTTGGAGGAGCTTCCATGGATCAAAAACAATTGATGGGACAAAATATAAGCGATGGAGCAGAGTCCAAAGACCACATAGGGGCTGGCGGTGACGGCAGCGGGCAGGAAAGCAGGGATGCGGGCTGGGTGATAGCTAATATCAGGGATTTTGCGCAATTTCTTGCCGGCTGCTGGATGTTTCTTATGCTGGCGGTATTTCCGTTGTACTTTGGGGATAAATACCATGAAATAGGCGCTTATAAGTATTCCTTTTTTTCAGGGGTATCAACAATGATTCTCGTTCCGGCAGCAGTGCTGGCGACGCTTGTACTATTGTGGAACCTGGGGAAAAGCAGGCTGCGTGTAGTAAAAGGGGAGATTTCTGCGTTGGATGCAGGAGTCCTGCTGTATATGGCGGCTTCGGCAGTTTCCTATTTACTGAGTGATTTTCCTTCGGAGGCATGGGAAGGCGTGGGAGGCTGGAATATGGGGCTGCGTACCCAGCTGCTTATGGGAATCTCCTATTTTCTGATTTCCCGTCTGTTTCCCTGGAAAAAAGGGGCACAAGGGCCGGGTCTTTCATGGACCACGGGGATAGGCGGGAAACTGATTTTCTGCGGCTTTTTTCTGGGATCAGGAATCACTTTTCTGTTGGGTATTCTGCACAGATTCCTCATTGATCCGTTGGGAATGTATAAAGGGATTGACAGCTCCTACCATATATGGTTTCTGTCCACGATTGGGCAGGCTACCTGGTATTCCAGTTATGTATGTACGGTTTTTGCAGTTGGGCTTTGTATCTTTTTTGCCGCAGAGAGCAGAAAAATCAGGGTGATTTCGGGGATTTACTGCGTATTGGGCTTCATGACCCTGGTAACGCAGAACAGTGACAGCGCATTTTCGTCCATGTTTTTGCTGTTTCTGGGGCTGTTTGCCGTGGCCTGCGGCAGTCCCCATAAGATGGAGAGGTTTCTTGAGGTAATTATTTTGGGCGCCGCGTCCTTTAAAGCGATTGGCTTACTGCAATGGGGGTTTGCGGATAAGGCGCTGGAGCTGGGGACATTATCCATGTCACTTTCTAAAGGATGGATTTCCTGGCTGGTTCTGTTGGTTGCTGCGGCCTGCTATATTGCGCTGCTGCAGCTGGAGGAAAAAAGGGGTGAAGCACGGTTAAAAGAAAGCTGGAAAAAATGGGGAAGCCGGCTGCGCCTGGTTTGTATTTTCATGGCCGTGGCGGGAATTGTGCTGGCGGTTATTTTGATTTATTTTAATACAAACGGATTTTTGCAGGAATGGTTTGGGATTACCCTGAATAACCAGTATCTTCTGTTTGATAATAAATGGGGAAGCGACAGAGGGTTCATATGGAAAACTGCGGCCGGGCTGTTTGCGGCCCTTCCCTTCGGGAAAAAGCTTTTCGGCGTGGGGCCGGACTGTTTTATGCCTTATAGCTACAGTATACCGGAGTATGCGGATAAATTGTATCAATACTGGAAACCCAATATCCTTACCAATGCGCATAATGAATTTTTAAATTTGCTCATTTGCATTGGAATTGCAGGGCTTCTGGCTTTTATTGCCATGCTTTGTATGGGAGTGGCGCGTTTTTACCGTGCATCCCGGAAAAGTCCACTGATTCTTGCGGGAATGCTTTGTATCCTGGCCTATGCGGGATCTAATTTTTTCTGTTATCAGCAGGTATGCTGTACGCCGTTTCTTTTTATCATCATGGGACTGGCGGAAAGCGCCTTAAGGCGGCTGGAAAAGTAAAAAAATCCGGTGGTTGAAACTGGCAGCTTCAAATTGATTCTGAAGCAGGATAGATTTGAGTGAAATCCTTATACTAATCACGTGAAAATTTTGAGGAAAACAGGTGATATGGGTATGGGGAAATTGTTGGAAAAAGGTCCGAAAAAACTGATTTTTGCCGCGGGAGCCGGTTTGGGAGTATTTCTTGGCTTCCGTTATTTATTTCCGCTCATTACGCCCTTTCTGCTGTCTTTCTGTATTGTTTACCTCTGCAATCCATGGCTGAACAGGCTGCAGGGGAAAACACATATAAAAAAGGAAATTCTGCTTGCGGGAATTCTGGCTGCCGCTGCCGCATTGCTGGCTGTTATTGTCTGGGCGGCATTGCAGGGCGGCTTTGGGCAGGCAAAGGTACTGGCGGATAACTGGGACAGTATGTGTGTGCAGATAAGGTGTTTTTTCGGGGACTGCTGTCTGTTTGCCCAGGAGCATTTTGGTGTGGATGCGGTTAAAGTAGAGAAGGCGGTCCTGGAAAAAGTGGACATATTTATAGAGAACCTCCAGGTACAGTTTGTCCCGAACATGGTGAAGGAATCCTGGTGGTATCTGAAAAAAATAATTTCCTGCGCGGCATTTCTGGGAGTCAGCTTCATTGCTTCGATTCTGCTCTGCAAGGACTATGACGGGATGGTGGAAAGGCTGCAGGACGGAGGAGAAGGCGCGGAGGCGGTGGAAAAGGCTTTTGGCATTGCGGAGCGGATTATCCGCCTGGTGGGGGTGTACCTGAAAGCGCAGGCTGTCATTCTTCTGGTGATTATGGTGATATGCTGCCTGGGGCTTTGGCTGGGAAGGATCGGCCATGGGCTGACGCTTGGCATACTGGCCGGAATCCTGGATGCCCTGCCCTTTATCGGGACCGGAATCGTACTGATGCCTACGGCATTCTGGCAGCTGGTAAACGGCCGTATTGGCGCGGCGGTGCTGTGCGTGGTTGTTTATGTGGCATGCATGGGGGCGAGGGAATTCCTGGAGCCTAAGCTGATGGGCGAAAAAACAGGGATTTATCCGATCTTTATGCTTCTTTCCGTATATGCCGGCGTGAAGCTGTTCGGCGTTTCCGGAATTATCAAGGGGCCGCTTGCCATGGTGATCCTGCTGGAATTATGGCGGTATTTCATGGGCAGAGAGAAGGAGTGTCCTTGCGGAGGCGGAGAGGAAAAGCTATAATATTTTATGATGCTTTCATAACGGTTCGGAACCTATGTTGTTTTTTATTTTTAACGCTTTGGTTCTGCATGCAGAAATTTTCAGAAGAGGAAAAACTATGTATATAGGGGATTTGCATATTCATTCGCGCTATTCCAGGGCTACAAGCAGGGATTGTACGCCGGAACACCTGGATTTATGGGCCAGGAAAAAGGGAATCGATATTGTGGGGACTGGCGATTTCACCCATCCGGCATGGCGGGAGGAGCTGAAGGAAAAGCTGGAGCCGGCGGAGGATGGTCTGTATACGCTGAAGGATGAGTACCGGATCCATGACGCGGCGGCTCCGGATGATCGCAGGCCGCGTTTTGTGGTGACCGGGGAAATCAGTTCCATATATAAGAAAAAGGATAAGGTGAGGAAGGTTCACAGCCTTCTGCTTTTGCCTGGTCTGGAGGATGCGGACAGGCTTGCCCGCAGGTTGGAGCTGATCGGGAATATCCATTCCGACGGCCGGCCGATTCTGGGGCTGGACTGCAGGGATTTGCTGGAAATCATGCTGGAAACCTCTCCGGAGGCCTTATATGTTCCCGCCCATATCTGGACGCCGCATTTTTCCATGTTCGGTGCGTTTTCCGGGTTTGATGCCATTGAGGATTGTTATGAGGATATGACGCCCTATATCCATGCGCTGGAAACCGGGCTTTCCTCTGATCCGCCCATGAACTGGAGGATTTCCGCCCTGGATTCCTATCAGCTCATATCCAATTCGGATGCACATTCCCCGGCAAAGCTTGGACGGGAAGCCAATCTTTTTGAGATTCCGCTGTCCTTCTCCGGGCTTGCGGATGCCATAACCACAGGAAACGGCCTTCAGGGAACCATTGAATTTTTCCCGGAGGAAGGGAAATACCACTTTGACGGCCACAGGAAATGCAGTCTCTGTATCAGCCCGGCGGAGGCGCTTTCCTATGGAAATATATGTCCGGTGTGCGGCAAGAAGCTGACCATTGGCGTGCTGCACAGGGTGGAACAGCTGGCAGACCGGGAGGAGGGATTTGTATTACCTCAGGCCAGGCCTTTTGAGAGCCTGGTTCCCCTGCCGGAGGTAATTGCCGCATCCACCGGAAAATCGGCTTCCTCTAAAAAGGTGCTGGAACAATATGAGAAGCTTTTGGGAAAGTTGGGGGCCGAATTCGACATCCTCCGTATCATTCCGGAGGAAGATATCAAGGCAGCTGCGGGGGCGCCGATTGCAGAGGGAATAAAACGGCTGAGGGAAGGCCGGGTTGACCGTACGCCGGGCTTTGACGGTGAATACGGCACTATCAGCCTTCTTACACCTTCGGAAATCAGCAGTCTGGAGGGACAGCTCAGTTTTTTTACCGAAGAGGGCATGGGAAACGAAGATTCTCCGGAAAAAATTCGTAGCCACAGACAGACGGAGGTGTTAAGAGCGGCCCGGCCTGAAGGGGGAACGTCTGTTACTGAAGAAAAAAATGATGAGGAACACGGCGCCGGAATAAGCAATTCCCGGGAAGGGAATGCAAAGGAAAATGGTTCCGGATTGTATGAGGAGGCGAAGCTAAATCCTGATCAGGAAGAGGCGGTGTGCGCCCTGGATCGGGTAACTGCCGTTATTGCAGGTCCCGGTTCGGGTAAAACAAAGACATTGATCTCGCGGATATCCTATCTTCTGAAGGAAAGAGGGATTGCACCTGTCTTCATTACGGCGGTGACCTTCACGAATAAGGCGGCTGAGGAAATGCGCAGCCGACTGGAACGGCTGTCCGGCTGGAAAAGGGCGGCTCACGAAATGAATATCGGTACCTTTCATGGAATCTGCAGCCGGTTCCTGACTTCGGCAGGTCTGGAATTTATGGTGGCGGACGAAGGACTGCGGGAGGAACTGGCGGAAAAAGCCATCGCCAGGTACGCTTTGAAGCTTTCCCCTTCCCGGTTCCTGCGGGAAATTTCCAACAGGAAATGCAGCGCAGCGCAGGGAGAGAGTCCGGCGGTGCAGGAAGAAAGCCGAGTGGTGCAGGAAGGGAGCCACGCATCCGGGGCGCAGGTCACTGCGGAGGCAGCCGCTTTTTATCAGGAACTGCTTGCCGGGGAGAAGGTGTTGGATTACGATGACCTTTTACTGGAAACGCTGCGGCTATTCCGGGAAAATCCAGGCGCAGAGGCAGAGAAGCAGTTTCAGTATCTGCTGGTGGATGAATTCCAGGATATTAACCCGGTGCAGTATGAGCTGCTTAAGGCCTGGAATCGGAACGGCAGGGAGCTTTTTGTAATCGGGGATCCGGATCAGTCCATATATGGCTTCCGTGGATCGGATGCCGGCTGTTTTTCCAGGCTGGAGGCGGACTATCCGCAGATACATATGGTAAGGCTTGAGGAAAACTACCGATCCGCGCCGGCGGTTCTGGAGAGTGCGTTGTCCCTTATTTCTCATAATGACGGGGAAAAAAGAAGGATGCATGCTTTGGCAAAGGAGGACGCTCTGGTCCGTGTGGTGGAGGCCTCCGGGGAGATGGGGGAAGCTATTTTTACGGCAAAGGAAATTAACCGCCTGATTGGCGGAATAGATATGCTGGATGTGGAGGAAAATCATAGCGGTGAGCAAAGAAGGGTGCGCAGTTTTTCCGATATCGCAGTGCTTTACCGCACGCACAGACAGGCGCAGCTTCTGGAAAAATGCCTTCGGCAGGAGGGCATCCCTTACGTGGTTGCAGGCAGGGAGGATTTCCTGCTTGAAAAAAATGTCCGGGGTACGCTTTACTTTTTCCAATATGTCCTTCACCCGGAGGATGAGGCTGCGGGGCAGTTGTGTCTCAGGCTTCTCTGGCCGCCGGAGGAAAAGACGGCAGAGGAACAGCTGACTCTTCTTATTTCCAAATATAAAAGGAGAATACATAAGGACAGGACGGAAAAGCTTCTGGAAAACTGGATAAAGGACAGAAAGCTGGAGGAAAGCGGCGAAATGGAGAAGCTTGTGAACGCTGCGGTTCTATATCCTGAGATGGAGCATTTCCTGGAAACACTTTCCTTAGGCGCTGAGGGTGACATCAGGAGAAGCGGAAGCCGCAGGTTCCCGGCGGACGCCGTTACACTTATGACCCTGCATGGTTCAAAGGGGCTGGAATTTCCCGCCGTGTTTATTTATGGGATCCGAAAAGGGTTGTTACCGCTGGAGCTGGGGACGGCTTCGGGTGATGTGCAAGAGGAAAGAAGGCTTCTTTATGTTGGCATGACGCGGGCCAGGGAGGAATTAATACTCACCTTTTCCGGGGAAACTTCCATGTTTCTTGGGGAAATCCCCGAGAAGTTTTCGCAGAGGGAGCAGGCGAAGAAAGAGAAGCCTGTTGAGGAAGCGGTGCAATTAAGCTTGTTTGATTTTATGGTATAGATTATAGGATAAGTTGCCGTCCGGGTATGAATGAATGCCCGGACGGTTTTTGTTTGTGCAGAGACTGTCTATATAACTGTGTATTGTA
>NZ_KE992656.1:83668-95811 GCF_000466465.2 Clostridium sp. KLE 1755 | reverse complement strand
AACTGGCTTAATCAGCAGGCACTAATTATGTACGGCGGACAAATGTATCATTCTCCAATTCCTTCCATGCCTCCTGCAGTTCTTCCCGGGTATTCATAACAACAGGGCCGCCCCAGGCCACCGGTTCGTTTAATGCTTCGCTGCTCATGAAAAGCACCTGTGCCGGCTCCTGTAAACTCTTTATTGATACACTGGTTCCTGATGAGAGTTTAGCGGCAGTTTTTTCTTCTACAACGATTTCTCCGATCATGATTTCCCCCGTAAGCGTAAAGAGCATGACAGAACGATCCGATTCTGTGGTAAGGGTAATCTCGCTTCCTGCGTTGAGGTGGATATCATAGTAGTCAAAGGGAAGATGTGTCCCTGAAAAACCGGATTGTTCCTGATATTTCCCGGCAAGAAGTCTGAGCATCCCGCCTTTCAGGGGAATCTCCGGAATCTCTCCGTTCTTGATGCTGTGATAGCGGGGCGATGTCATCTTCTCTTTTGCCGGAAGATTGAGCCAGAGCTGCACACCCAGCAATCTTTCAGCCGCCGGAAGAAGTTCTTCGTGCAAAATCCCCGAGCCAGCAGTCATCCACTGAACCTCTCCGCTGCTGATTGTATCAGAATGCCCAAGGCTGTCCCGATGCATCATCTGCCCGGAAGAAACATAACTGATTGTCTCAATTCCCCTATGAGGGTGCATGGGAAACCCTGCGGTGTAATCGGGCGGATTGGTGCTGTCAAAAGAGTCCAGCATCAAAACAGGATCAAATTCTTTTACAGTATCAGGTCCTAAAACACGCACCAGATGGACTCCGGCTCCGTCTACCGCCGGAGAGCCTTTTACCTGATATATTACTTTTCTTTCCATGTTCCACCTCCAAATTTCTTTAATAGTTTTAATAGTTCGCATTTTTCATCATTGGTCCAATTGTGCATGGATTCAATAATCATAGCTTCGTTTTCCGGATAAACCTGCTGAATCAGGCTGCTTCCCTGCTCTGTAATGTGAAGAATACATTTCCTCTTATCGCCGGCATCAGGCAGACGAATCAGAAGTCCCCTTTTTTCCAGATTTTTTATAATAACTGGAATGGTCCCGCTTGTGCTGAGAATCTTTTCCTGAACTTGTCCGATGGTCAGATCGCCTTTGTGAAAGAGCGCTTCCAAAACAGCAAACTGCCCCATGCTCAGCCCATAACATTTGACAATTCTTGTTGTCCTCCGGTCTATTTCATTACTGACACGGTGAAGTCCGATCAAAATTTTTAGTTCAATCGCGTCCATTATCATACCTCCTTTATCTCTACATAGATATATAATACTCTAGTTAGAGATAAAATACAAGGGAATAGTTTTTTTATTTTATAACGTTCCAGATACCGCAGAATAAAGGGGAAGATTCCAACGGAGGCAAATATAAAAGCGGACATGGACATTTGATGAAAACACATAGTTCATACAGACGAATAGCGGCAGCACCCCCAATATAAGGGACGCTGCCGCTATTCGTCTGTATAAAAGATATTTCATAACTTTGAAGGGACTGGACCGCTACGACATTTCAATAAATTCTAAATCTAATTTCTTTTAAGCACCTCCGCATCATTCAAACAGCTTCGCCACCACCTTTTGCTTTTTTAAAGTGCCGTCAGACAGTAAATAGAAAAACTTCTGCTGCCTTTGCACCCTATGTTCATCCCTGCTGCCCCTCATACTGCCACGGAACATACGGCAATATTCCCCAGGTAATCTCATCCGCATAATGCACCTGAGTATGAATCATAGAACGGTAATCCGCAGAGGTGGCCGCATTTTGAGTAAACCGCCGTTTCTTTGGGTAACGGTTTACGGTTCGGCTTTTTCTTTATCTGTATCAGCCGCTTCACCTCTTCAAGCTGCGCAGGCTCCGTTACATCAATAAATATCCACTTCCCATCATGATATGTTTTTGCATCGTCATAATAATTGAGGATATCCTTTGAAAATTCATCCCGCCGGGCTTCAAAGACCTCCCGCTCTTTTTTCCCGAAAATAATTAAAAAGGTAAATTTATCTTCGTGTGTGTAGACGGTAAGGATAGTTTTCTGCCCCTGTTTAAATTTCAGTTCATCCCTGCCATCCCCGATTTCATCAAGCCTGTATTTTCCCCGCATAAATACCATAGTCTCATGGCTGACCTTTTCAAGGTTATTCATTCCACACCTCCATAAACCGCCTTTTTATTAAATTTATTGTAACACAAAAATCCCGGCGGAAAACCGGGACTTTCTCTTAAAATTATTAATTCATGTTCCATTGGAGAACACTTCTATATTTTACTGTGGTTCTTTCTGTCCGACAAGAATTTCCGCCACCTGTAAATCGGATCTGTCAGGATCCTCGACCAGCAGATCGGAAATCCTTTTTACATAATCGGGATCCATCTCCAAAATTTCCGCTATCTTCTCTGAATCAAGACCTCTTCCTGCCTTTTTACGTATGATGGCTACAATTTCAGCTTTTCCTTCAGCTTTTCCATCGGCTTTTCCTTCCCGATATTCGCTTGCACGGATTTTTTTCATTTCCTCTTCTTCGTTATATTCAAAAATTGACACCGCTATCACCTCCGCTTTCTGTGACGACAGGAAGTCTTCCAGAATTCCTTCTTTGATGCATTCCGCCACTGCCCGTTCCACCGCTTCCCCAATCCGCATCAGCTTCGCATATTTCCTGACCCGATCCACGTATTGGGCATACTCCCTCAGTGTCCGGCTTTTGTCCATCAGCTCCTTGTTATGGCCAAAGTTGATGTTCAGCATGAGGACCTTCAACTCCAGTTCCGGTTCCGCCGTCTTTTTTTCAAAGGCATCCGATAACCGCAGGGTCTGCCTGTCCGGCTGCACATCCGTACCATTGTAAAATACAACGAATCTGGGCACCGGTATTTTTACCAGGGCAGAAGAATATATCGTATCATTCCGTGTGTATTTTTCAAGCTGCCTTGCGATATAAACCAAATCACGCAGCGGCATGTTGGGATTATACGAGGACTGATGCTCATACAGATTCAGCTCGGAATCCAGCAGGAATGAGCTGTCGTTCTTAAAATTCATGTATATCGCATTTTCCAGTGTATAAATTGTCAGCTTCTCCGGGCTGTTATATGCCGAGTCATTCAAGGCATTATACAGCTCCAGCAGCTCCTTCTTCTCCCGAAACAGCATTCGGAATACCGTATCCTTCTGGTTTCTTACTACGTGCAGTTTTTCTGTCATAAGCTGCTCCTTTCTGCTTTTGTTCGGAGCGGCTTTCCCATTCATCCGCCCCTGCTTTCTTTGTTGGATAATAAGCATAGAGTTTCTGAATTGAGATTTGTAAACAGATGGCACATGACCAAGATTTATTAGAAAATTATGCTTGCGTTTATTTTATCACGGTTTTCCCATGTATTCAACTGTTCCTGGATTTATGTTTGTGTCAGGTAAACGTTGGCAAATTTTCTATTGTTTTTCTAAAATGATATTTCTTCAAAGAGAACCGGTATGACTTTCTTACCCTCTGTCTGGTCTGCATCCATCTGTTTTACTGCATGTAATTCTTCTCCATCAATCCGTTCCAAGGCGTTGCATCATGTTCAGGGCACCACCGGCACTGATGCCCTGACCACAGGTGCTACTGATTTGTTCCGTAATCCCCCTGGCAAGTTTGCACACATAAGAATCAAAGACCCCGCTGCAAGTAACGGGGTCTTTGACCCTCGCGGCAGTCGCCAAATATCCATGCAAGCATGGCTACTTGGCTCGTTGCTCGCGGGAATAAATTTTTTTCTCTAACTCCTTGAATGATATAAGTTCCTCGTTTACAATAGTATTCATCTCACAGTTTCCTTTCCATGTTTTTCTCGACAATTAACATCATAAAGAAAAACTGTGCGGTTGGGAAGTAGCGATTTATTCTCTGCTTCCTATTTTTGTTAACATAACTAAAATATCTTATTCTATTTGCCAACTATAATTTTACACTAACTTCGTTGTACTGCTATGATATAATCCCAGGATAATACAAACTCTACGCTTCGTGGGTGTGATTACCCGGCCACTTATCATATAATCCTTCCAAGAAAGGCGGTGTCGGCATGAATCAGGTAAAAACAGGCAGATTTATTGCTGAAATGAGAAAGCAGCAGAATTTAACCCAGCGTGAATTTGCTGATATTCTTGGCATCAGCGACAAAACCATAAGCAAATGGGAATGCGGCAACGGAATGCCCGATTTGTCCTTGATGCAGCCGGTTTGTAAAGTTCTGAAAACAGATCTTAACGAATTGTTTTCAGGGGAAAGGCTGACCGATGCTGATTACAAAAAGAAAGCAGAGGAAAATATGATGGCGCTTGCAAAAGAAGCGGAGATAATGAAAAAGAACATTGTCGGCGGCAGGGTTTTAGGTAAGGTGGATAATGTGGAAATGGAGGTTTCCGAAGCGCATAAAACAAATAATGAGTTTTGGAGCACAATAGGCAGTGAGTTCCTGGGGGCGACTGCCCTGCCGGACTGGGGCAGTTTTTTCCCCTCAGAAGACAAATTGCATCTGCTTGGAAATCTTTCCGGAAAAAAAGTTCTTGAGATTGGCTGCGGCAACGGCCGTTCATTAAAATATGCCGCTGATAATGGGGCGGCAGAACTGTGGGGGCTGGATATATCTGCAAGTCAGCTTGGACGCACGAAAGATTTTCTTGAAGCGCACAAAATCAATGCAAAGCTCGTCTGCTCCCCCATGGAGGATAAATGCGGGCTGCCAGCTGATTATTTTGATTTGGTATATTCCGTTTACGGTATAGGCTGGACTACTGATTTGGATAAAACCTTTCAGAATATCCATTCCTATTTAAAAAAAGACGGCGTATTCGTCTTCGGTTGGTCACATCCGATACATAAGTGTGTTTCGGTGGAAAACGGCAGACTTATTTTCAGTAATTCCTATTTTAATGAAGAATGGTATCGCGCTGAAATGAGTGACAAGGAGATTATGCTGTCCAACCGTATGTTGAGTACGTACATTAACGCTTTGGCCGATAACGGCTTTGTCATCGAAAAGCTGACGGAACAGACCGACAGAGAAAAAGCGATGGCGGCAGAGGATGATTTTGGAAGAAAGGCATTGATGCTGCCCACGGTTTTTGTCATTAAAGCGAGAAAATCATCCTAACCAGGATTTGAACAAAAAAGAACTTAGGAGAACAGGGCAATGCCCTATTCCCACTGAAACCACCGGATTCCTACGCCAATACAAACCACAGCAATCACCGCCATCACAATCACCGACACCAGCACGTTTTCCGCCCCCAGCCCAAGGGAAGCGGCCTTCAGCAGCTTGATTCCCTGCGTTAACGGCAGAATATCCGCTGCCTTCTGCATGGCCGCAGGCATTACCTCATAAGGAAGGGTAGCCCCGGAGAAAATCAACATGGGGAAATACAGAACGCTGGCAATCACCCCCGCCATTTTGGTATTCGGGGCAACCCCGCCCACCAGCATGCCGATGCTGAACATGGACACCAGCACCAGCAGATAGCCTCCGGCAAAGTTGAGCACCGACCCGCGGAACCTATATCCGAAGAAAAGTGCGGCCGCAAAATACAGCAACAGCAGGGACACCACGGCGTAGAGAGTATAGATTGTCACCTGCACAAACAGCAGCATGGCCGGGCTGACCGGGGTTACCTGATATCGTTTCAGTATTTTTCTGCTGCGGTAATCCGAAATTACCAGCGGCAGGCCCATAACACCGCCGGCGCAGATGGAAATTGAAGCCAGCGCACCGAAGGATTGCTCCAGGAAGCTGTATCCGGCGCCTTCAAAGGCAGGTTTATCGCCATAAATGATTCCCAGAATAACCAGGACCACCAGCGGAACACAGATCGCAAAAATGACCATGTCCATCCCGCGCAGCGACAGCTTCAGTTCAGTTTTCAGCATGGTTTTAAATGTTTTCATGGGCCGTTTCCTCCTCATCCGTATACCAAAGGTATGCATCCTCAAACTTCTCACAGGGACTTTTTTCCACCGCCTCGGAAACTGTTCCGTAAAAGACGCTTTTTCCCTTTTTTAAAATGCAGATACGATCGCACAAAGCCTCCACCTCGTCCATAAAATGGGAGGTCAGAAAGATGGTCAGGCCCTTTTCCTTCAAATCGGAAAGTATTTTCCATACCTCCCGGCGGGCCTTCGCATCCAGGCCGGTGGTCAGTTCGTCCAGAAAGACCACCTCCGGATTGGGAATCAGCGCGAGGACGATGAAAAGCCGCTGTCTCTGTCCGCCGGACAGATCCTTTACCAGGCTTTTTCCCTTATCCCCAATCCCAAACCTTTGTAGCAGCGCCGCAGGATCCGACGCATCCCGGTACAGGGATGCAGTTACCTCACACAGCTCCGCCACTCTGATCTGCTCCTGATAATTGCTCTCCTGGAACTGAACGCCTGTTTTTTCAAAAAGCGCCTTCCTGTCCGCCGTGGGGCTGCTTCCCAATATGGTGACGCTTCCCTTTTCCGGCTTTTTCGTGCCCAGCATACATTCAATGGTTGTGGACTTTCCCGCACCGTTTGCGCCAAGCAGCCCGAATACCATGCCGCGTGCCACAGACAGGCTCAGGCCGTCAACCGCCCGGAAGGCGCCATAGGATTTGGTAAGCTGTTCCACCTTGATTACTTCCTGCATATCATTGCCTCCTCTTCGTATTTTTACAGGGACAAGGATAGCACGGAAGCAAACACTGGTGGTTAACTGGAGGGTTTTCCAAACCTTCTTTTCATATTCTGCAACATGCAAAGCATCTGACATGCATTTTCCTCTGCAGATGTCAGGGAGGTTATCAGCTTATCGCACACCGCGATGATTTCCGCATCAGGTCTCGGTGTGTCCAGCGCTTTTCTTATGTCCAGATCCGGATCTTCGGCCAACTGGCTGAGCATGGATAAAATAGCCTCCAGGGAATAATTCGCACATCTTAAGGAGCGGATGATTTTCAGCCGTCTGATATCCTCCTCCGTATAAATCCGGTACCCGTTTTTTCTTCGTTTTACAGTCAGGAGGCCGTTCATTTCCCAGTTTCTCAAGGTATCCATTGAAATATTCAGTTGTTCTGACACCTCCTTGCGTTTTAAAAAGCAGGTGTTCCCGCAGCTTTCCCCATGCAGAATCTGTTTTACGCTTTCAATGGCTTCCTCCGCATTGGCAATTTCAGTTTTGACCTGGTCTATATATTCCCGGGTAAGCTCCAGCGCCGTATCATAATCTCCGGCGGCGGACACTTTTACCATATGAATTATTTTTTTCCTCAGCCCATTCTGCATTACCTCAATTTGAAAAGCAAGCCTGGCAAGACGGAACTGTTCCACATGCAGATCGGTAAAAACCCTGTAGCCGTTGCCCTGTCTTTGGGGCCTGGAAATCAGTCCCAGCTCCTCATACAGCCGCACCGTATTGGGATGTATCCCGATTTTTTCAGAAACTTCCGATGTCCTGTAGGTATTCATTGCAGCGCCTCCTTACGGTATTACCTTAGCATAACCGGAACAGTCTGGTGTTATAATGGAGGGTTTCCGGGAGGAGCAGAAAACCTGATGCAGCAGACGCGCCGCATCAGGTTTTCCCTTCCGTCACAGTTTATGTTCTCTTAAGAATTGGTTCTGCAGGGATTCTTCCTCCATCTGCATCAGTTCAATCCGGTTGTTGTCCGGATCATGGGTCCAGCACTGCCAGTTTTTATCCAGCCCCTGGGACACGGGCGAATCCAGTACGGCTCCAGCCTTTACAATCTGCTCCGCGGTTTTGTTAATATCCTCAACCTCAAAGCAGATGTGGGAATAACCGATGTTGCCGTCCTTATATTCCTGAGGGTTAACCCCTCCGTAGAATAATTCGATGAACTGGCTGCCGCCGGCATGGAGGTATACAATCCACGGCTCCCCTGTCACCGGATGCGCCATCTCAAACGCTTTCTCAAAGCCGAAAACATCATGGTAGAACTGAACCGCCTTATCCATGTCCGACACATTAAATGCTGCATGTGCCACCCCTTTAACCTGTTTTTCCATAAAAAATACCCTCCTTTTATATTTACGGCCCGCCGTAATACTGCGTGGCCTTTATAACAGCCTGAATTAAATACTCATTTTCCCCTGCCTCGGTTGCAGATAATCCACTCATCCAATGTAAGCGGCTCGTAATCGGAATACATGCAAAAACAATTAATCATATTACTGGGGATTTTCTGCTCCTCCCCATCCGGATTTTTGGATGGATATCTTATCGTAATCTCCCGGAACATCTCAACCAGCCGCTGGTCGTGGGTATCGTGCACATGGCCGTAAAGCATATAGGTTCTGGGGTTCCCGTCCTTATCCAGAAGATACTGTCCATTGTAACACATAATCGGATAATGGCACAGCACCACCTTCCGCTTATTGTCATTCAGCTCCTCATAGGGCTTTATCCACTCAAACCGGGCGGAATTATAATGCTTATCCACAAGGAACTGGTCATGATTCCCCAATATCAGGTAAAGGCGGCCGTTCAGCCTGTCAAGCAGCCGGTTTGTTTCCTCCGCACTTCCCGCCGACAAATCCCCTAATATAACAACTTCATCATTCATCCGCACCTTATGGTTCCACCGTCTCAGCATGTATTCATTCATTGCCTCCACGCTTTCAAATCCCCGCTTATCCATCTTATAATTCAGCGAATTATGATAAAAATGCGGATCCGCAATATAATACCTCAATACGCAGTCCCCTTTTTCCGATTATTTTACAAACCGCTCTTTCCATATCCTGCAGTATTCCGCAAATTCCCTGTCCTCCGGATTCACCTGCAGCACAAACTGAATTCTTCCAAGGACAGAACATATATACCTCTGCTCCTCCACCGCATTCCCGGTCTCCTCCCTCAGCCTTTCAAGATGCCCTGTTACGCCATATTTCATGCAGTAATAGATTTCCTGCCGCAGTTTTTTACGGTAATCCCTGGAGACCTGGGGCTTTTCATTGACCACAATTCCCGTCACACTCTGGCGTACGCCGTCCTTCAGGAGCTTTGTTTTCTTTTCATTTAAGGAAAATCCCATCGCCTCCAGATAGCTTTTTACCTTATGATAAACAGCGGCGGGATCAAAATCTCCGGAAAAGGTCATGTCATCGCAGTATCTGGTGTATACGATCTGTCTCGCTTCACACCAGCGCCTCATGGATTCATCAAAGGGGCGCATCACCAGATTGGAGATGGCCGGGGAAGCCGGAGAGCCCTGGGGCAGGCGTTCCCGGCAGCAGCACAGGTTTGCCAGAAGCGCGGCGGCGGCCGGAGGAAACAGCGTATCCGGGAAGGCGGCGCTGATAACCCTGGGAAAGAGAATACTGTCAAAAAAATGGCTGATATCCAGCTTGAGCACCTGCTTTCTCCCGGTATGCGGCCCGGCATTGGCCAGGATGTCCGTGCCTTTCCGATAGGCCCTGGCGCAGTCCGATACGGGCCTTTGCTCCAGCACATGGTGCAGGATATTGCGCTGCACGGCCTTCAGTAGGCTGCAGGGAACCATAAGCGTCCTTGTCCCGCCATCCTTTTTTGTCAGAATCTCCTTATGGTAATTCTCCGCACCACGGTTGCTGAGCATATAAAGACAGGCAAGCTGCTTTTCCCTGCTCATACCGGCGCTGTGAGGGACAAGATCCAGCGAAAGGATAAAGTCCTGGCATTGTTCTTTGGTACAGTATTTCCAAAGTTGCGAATTTGACATACAGGAGCCTCCTCCTTTCGTGAAAAACAGGGACAATAAAAATACTTGACAGCATGGAAAATATTTTCACGGTAAAAACCAAAAAGAGGAACCGCATGTGAGCATCCCATGCAGTTCCTCTTTTATCCTCACGCGTTGCTCATAGCTTTGATAAGCCGGACGGCACAATACACCGATACCGTAAGCTGCGGAAATGTACAGCCGAAGGCGGTGTGCACACGGAAGTGTGCGGATGTACTTTGGAGCGGATTACGGGTGCAGTATTCTGCATGCCCACTGTTTCTAACTCCCGGCGGGGACTCCCCGTCAGGCCGGAAAATATTTTCCCGGATATGCTGCCGGCCGGCTTTTGTTTTATTCTAGCACAGTCCGTCAGGTTTTACCATCTTGTTTTACATCTGCTGCTCAGTTCGCCATCATTATACTTCACGCCCCGGGCATCGGCCGTTGCTCTATTTTGAAACCATTCCGGGCACTCCCCCTGCTTGTTCTGTTTTCCCCTGAAACTGGCTCTTTTTATGCGCCTCCTGCATACAATAGGGTATTATGTAAAAAAAGGTGATATCCTATGGCACAGGTTTCCAATGAATCCGAACTTTCGGCAGCGCTTGCCGGAACAGACCCTTCCATTCAGCTGACGGCCGACATCCCTGTTACAAAACAACTGGAAGTCGGCCGTGACGTTACCATAAGCAGTCTTTTCCCGGATGTTTTTGCTCTGACGAAAGCCGCCGGCCACAGCCAAAACCTGTTCCGTGTCGCATCGGGGGCTTCCCTGCATCTGAACAACATTATTCTGGACGGGGATATGGCTTCCCATCCCGCATCCGACAGCACCAACCGTTCTCTGATCTGCGTAAACGGTGGCTCTCTCTATCTGGAGGACGGCTGTATCCTGCGGAACAATTATTCTGCGGCGGAAGGCGGCGGCGTCTGTCTCCAGCCTGCCCCCGCCCTGGCCAATTTACTTGTAATGAACGGCAATTCCCGGATTACAGGCTGTGTGTCCAAAACCTCCGGAGGCGCTGCCGCCATGTTTCCCGGGACCTCCAATGATCGTATGGAGTTTTCAGATCACGCAGTCATTGCGGACAATTCGGCGGCAAACGGCGGCGGCATCTGCTGCCACTCCCTCACATCGGGCGCAGGCATTTCCCTGACCATAGGCGATGAGGTGAGAATTACCGGGAACAGCGCTTCTTCCTCCGGCGGCGGCATCTTTTTTTCCGGCTATCGCGGCGGCGGGGCGGCATCCTCGCTTCTGAAGCTTACAGGAAGCATGTTGCTTGCCGGGAACAGCGCATATCATGGCGGAGGCGTTTACTTCTACAGCGCCAATGCGGGAGATCGGCTTGAAATATCCACCACGTCTCCGATATCGGCAAACAGGGCCTCCAATAACGGCGGTGCAGTCTGTCTGACAGCAGTTTTGCAGCCCGTCTCCATCAGCATCGACGGTACCGTATTCAGGGAAAATACGGCCGGTACAGGAGGAATGCTTTATCTGCTTTCCGACGCAGGTTTTTCCCTCTCCGCCCAAAACAGCAGCTTGACAAAAAATACAGCCACCACAGACGCCTCCGGCAGTGGCGGCGGTTTGTGGCTTCAGAACCGCTCCCTGGCACACCCCTCCGAAATCCATCTTCAAAGCTGTCTGCTGGAGGGAAATCAGGCCTCGGCCTCCGGCGGGGCCATTGCTTTGTACGCCGGCCTGTCCGCCTGTTCCTTCACTGCCGCCGACAGCAGCTTCCTTTCCAACTGCTCCTCCGGCAGCGGCGGCGCTATCCTCCTGGGAAGCGAGGCCGAAACCTTTTTTCTCTCGGATGGCTGCCGTTTTGCGGAAAATGAGGCCGGCAACAGCGGCGGCGCCATATATTACAGCAGCGGCAGCACCGGAACCGTCCGTTTTATAAATTCCAGGCTGCTCTCCAATACGGCCGGTTACGAGGGCGGCGCCCTCCGCCTCTTTTCCGGCAGCGGGACGCTGGATACCTCCGTGGAAAACAGCACATTTTCAGGCAATACCGCTATCAATAACAGCGGCGGCGCTATCTGGAACGGAGGAGGCGGCGCATCCCTTTTGATTACAGATGCGTCCTCCATCACTAATAATACCTGCCGTATCGGCAACGGGGGCGGTATTTACTGCAATACGGCAAACGGAACGCTTACGCTTCAGGGCAAAGTGCTCGTCCAAAATAACCGGGCCGGTGCCAAAGAAAATGGTTTCGGTGGTCACGGCGGCGGCATCTGCTGTATTCCGGGGCGGCTACTTATCCGGCCGGGAACGGATATTTCAGAGAACAGCGCCCTGCAGTCCGGGGGCGGCGTCAGCCTGGCGGAAGGCTCCATGCTGGATATGTCGGGCGGAAGCATACACTCCAATAC
>NZ_KE992656.1:70414-83568 GCF_000466465.2 Clostridium sp. KLE 1755 | reverse complement strand
GCCCGCCGACAGGGCGGCGGCCTATGGAACCACGGCGGCAGCACAGCCATCCTTACGGGCGGTGATATTTTTCTGAATCAGGCGGGGGTGGGCGGCGGAATATACAACGATATCGGCTCCCAGGTCTATAAGCTGAACCAGGCCTCGCTGGGCAAAGGCGGGGAGAACCGGGCCTCGTCCTATGCGCCGGGAATTTATAATAATGGAGAATTCTATATTGAAGGGCTGAGGGATATAACCAATGGTTTTTATATTGAAGATCGTGACGCCGTAGTCTTCCTTCAGGGCGGCCTGGATTCCGGGTCCGTAATACAGCTGGACAATTCCGGATATGTATCACCCAATCCGGAGGGAGAGCCTGTCATTGCCGGAGAAGGCACTCCCCCACATACCACTCTTACGCAGCAGGATGCCGATGCCTTCCGGAAACCGCCTCAGGATTTCGATGGCTGGGAAATAAGGCTGAACGGAAATCAGACGCAGGTCTGGCTGATTCCCATTGTATATGCTATCCGCTATGAAAATCTGGAGGGAAGCTCCCATCCCAATCCGGAATCCTATACGGCCGTCTCTCCTGATATCCGGCTGCTGCCACCCGGAGAGCGCACCGGATTCCGTTTTTCCGGCTGGTATAATGCTCCCGGGGGAGGCAGACAGGTCACGGTAATCCCCCAGGGCAGTACCGGAGATATCACCCTTTATGCCAGATGGGTACGCCGCAGGCCCCATCCTCCGCACAGGGCTAACCGAATCTGCAAACCCCAAAATCCATCCTGCCATACCCCGGACGGCCCAGACACTTCCTGCATCTGAAAGGACAGGAAACACGGCACATGGCAGAAACCGGGGATACAGAAAAAAGAACAAATTCACTATATATGGTATCATACTTCAAAAAAACAACCCGGAAGATTCATCAATCCTCCGGGTTCAGTAATTTCCGCGCCCTTTTTCAGGCCATCCGGCCTGTATCCAGGCAATTTTCATGGTTCTTTTTCTTCTGCTTACAGCATGGTTCTGCGCAGTTCCTCACCGCTCTTTGCGCTCAGATAAGCGGGCACGATATCGAATACTGTCCTGCAGCCGGACTGTCCTTCTTCTGCCAGACGGTATGCCGCCCTTGCAAAAGCCACCAGTATGGAAGAAGTGAAGGCCGGATTGGAATCCAGCTTGAGGCTGTATTCAATCACATTCCCAAACTCCTCATTCCAGCCGGTCTTACCGCTGCGGATGACAAAGCCGCCGTGAGGGATGCCGCTGTGATCCCGCTTCATTTCCTCTTCGCTGATAAAGTGTACGGTGGTATCGTATTCGTCAAAATAGTTGGGCATCGTCTTGATTTCTTCTTCAATACGCGCCTTATCCGCTCCTTCCTGCGCTACTACAAAACATTCTCTCGTATGCTTCTGCCTGGTGGTCAGCTCCGGGTTTTCTCCGGCTCTAACGCTGGCCAGCGCTTCGTCCACGGGAATGGTGTACTGCCTTGCATCCGCTACCCCTTCAATCCGGCGGATGGCATCGGAATGTCCCTGGCTGACACCCTTGCCCCAGAAGGTATAATCCTTACCCTGCGGGAGTACCGCATTTGCGTACAGGCGGTTCAGTGAAAACATGCCCGGATCCCAACCGCAGGAAATGATGCCTACCTTTCCGCTCTTCTTCGCCGCCTCGTCAACGGCCGTAAAGTGTTCCGGGATCTTCGCATGGGTGTCAAAGCTGTCTATTACATTAAAATACTGCACGAACTCAGGTGTCTGCACAGGCAGATCCGTGGCGCTTCCGCCGCAGAGAATCATGACATCGATTTTATCCTGCATCTGCACCGCATCTTCAATTCTGCAGACAGGAACGCCCTGTGTCTGAATCCTGACGGATTCCGGCGCGCGTCTTGTAAATACTGCCGCCAGTTCCATATCCGGGTTCTGCTTAATCGCACATTCTACGCCTCTGCCCAGGTTTCCATAGCCTAATATGCCAATTCTTATGCTCATCTGAATCCTCCTCTGAAATATTTTCTTTATCATCCTAACATAATTGGGAGGGAAATTCCATAATTCTTTTGGCAGGGAGGAGGAGTGAGGTGCCAGCCATGTTCGGTCCCAGGGCGGGGGCGGCGGGGGTGTTTACTGAGCCAGTCTCAAAAACGGTGATGTTTCTAACTGTCCCGAAAGGCCAGGATTTCGCCAACGCGGCTGGAACTCCTCAGACAGCGACTGGCGTCTGCTGTCTTCGTCAGACAAGCCGCTAGGGGCGGCGGAATCCTGGCCTTTCGGGGCAGTAAGAAACATCACCGTTTTTTCCAATGGCTCTGTAAACACTCCCCGCCGCCCCCGCCCTGGGACCGAACATGGCTGGCACCTCACTGGCTGGCCGGAAGAATATTGAATACCACTACTAAATAGTAGGATAAAGGATTGGGGGGGCTAAAAAGGACTGTGATTCCCTTAACTGTAATAGTAATTTAAAGGTGGGGGAGCCACAGTCTTTTTTATTTTAATATTATAAATAGTTGTATTTGTGTTGATTTATTGGTAGATCTTCAGGATTGTGGATTGTGCGGGCAGCAGGGTGAGGCGGAGGGTGTTGGACTGGGGTTCTGTTACTTTTTTGGTCCAGAGGTCTTTTACTTTGTAGGGGTGTCCGGGGGTGAGGCCCAGTTTTTCCAGGGGGATTTCTACAAGGCGCTCGTCGGACAAGCTGTAGTTGAATACTGCGGCTATTGTGGCATCCTCGTCTTTGCGGACGAAGGTGTCGGCGGCGAATTCTCCGGCGGCCCCGGAAACAGGGCGGAAGCTTTCGCCTTTTCTGGCTATGGCGTTGATTTCCTCGTTTGTCAGGATCGTTCTGGCGCGTTCCCTGGCTTCGGGGATTCCGTAGTCATCGCTGGTGAGCATCAGGCTTCCGCAGATCACGCCGGTGTGGTAGCGGGTCCTGCCTTCTTCCAGTGTGGTGGAGTGTTTGTCGTAGGTTTTGTAGGTTACGATGTGGTCCGGGTCGTTGAAGCGGTAGAGGCAGTCGTTCATCCACCAGAGGTAGGTGATGCAGTTGTTCAGGTAGGCTGACTGGTCCAGGCTTCCGAAGGCGTCGCAGGATATTCTTCTGGCGTGTCCGTAGCCGTGCGGCATTATGGGCGCGATGGAAAGGCTGATAAAAATAGGGTAGCCTGCCCGTTCTTCAGAGAGGCATTTTGTGAAATGGCTCATTCCATAGTTGAAGGCCTGTACGCCGGTAGTGATTTCTTTGTTGTAAAATACGCCTTCGCGGCAGCCATGGCCAACAAAGTCGGTTTTGACACTGCGGAAGCCCCATTTTATGATGTTGTCCGTTTCATACGAGATGTAATCCAGTGTGCCCGGATGTGTGGGATCCAGGGAATACAGGCCGTCTATCTGGGGAAGGATCTTTCCGTCTTCGTCACGCAGGAGAAGGTCTTCAAACAGGTAGTTTCCGTTGGTGCCGGGCACTTCCTGTTTAAACTGGTGTTCGTGGGTGATAAAGGGGCTGTAGTATGTGCCCGGTTCCTGGCCGTTTGCTTCCGCATAGGCCACGGAGTCGCGCATTTTGTTGGTAAAGCGGCCCCACGCCGCATCGTAGTTTACATACTGTTTGCCATCCGCTCCCTGATAGGTATCCTTGATGGATTTCATAAAGTCACAGGCTTCCTTATATTTTTCAAAGGATACCTTGCCCATCAGGGCTGCCCAGCTGTTCCAGCCGAAGATTACAGGGCCGTTCCAGGGAAGGGCGGGACGGATCGCCGCATTGGCTTTTCCATATACCGCAAGGCCGGACTGGAAATCGTCGAACCAGCCCAGGAAAATACGGGCGCTGCTGATCTCTCTCCCGGTAAGATATCCGTGTCTGGCGCCGTCCAGATCCCTTGTGTCTTCCGTTGCTACGCCGGAGATCGCTTCCAGGCACACAATGCTTCCGTCCTTGTCGGTTTTGGCGGAAAAGCCGGTCTTCCAGCAGTCGTGATCCACGGAGCCCATAACCAGGCCGGACGCGGCTTCTTTCGGATGGATTACAGTGAATTCATAGGACATGGAAGAATATTTTACCGGATAGTCCACGAATTTTGCCCATTTATCGTTGTCAAAGGGGGCGGAGAGGAAGCGGATTTCTTCTCCTTCCATAGAAAGGACCGGCTGCTCTCCATGGCCGCAGACAGGCGTCATGCAGTTAGTGGTGATTGTATCAGGGCTGTTTGCGGTCAGGCGGATGGTCATGTATTCTTCATAGAGGTCGAACTGCTGTATCAGCTGTATCCTGCCTCCGTCCTCATGCACAAACTCCGCCCTGCGGCAGCTTCCTATTTCGGTGGTAACCTCCGTCTCCCTTTTTTTATGCAGCTTCATATCCGTTGTTTTCAGGCAGGTGCCGTCCTGCAGCTTTACCTGCGCATATAAATCCCTGCATTCCCCTCCTGCAAAGCGAAGGGTAAAGCGTCCGGTTTCTTCGTCTAAAATCAGGCCTTCCCAATTCATACTTAATTTTCTCCCCTCTGTCCGCTCAGGCGGGCATTATTTTTTCTTATCCTTTTGTGATTCTCAGAATGGTTGACTGTGCGGGTATTAAAGAAACCCTGATAACTCCGCCGTCAGCCTCTGTTTCCTGTCTGCTCCACAGATCTCTTATTATATACCTTTCCCCGGCGGAAAGTCCCAGCTTTTCCAGAGGGATTTCCATATGGCGTTCATCCGACAGGCTGTAGTTAAATACTCCCACCAGCACCGCGTCCTCCTCCTGCCTCATAAATACATCCGCCGCAAATTCTCCCCGTGCGCCCGATACGGGGCGGAAGGCTCCGCCTTTTCTGGCCACAGCGTTTACCTCCTCATTGGTAAGCACCCGGCGGGAACGTTCGCGGGCGGCAGGTATGCCGTAATCATCGCTGGCAAGCATCAGGCCGCCGCAGATAACTCCCGTATTCATACGGGTAATACCCTCCTCCGGCGTCGTGGTATGCTTGTCATAGGTTTTATAGGTAACGATATGATCCGGATCATTAAAGCGGTACAGACAGTCATTCATCCACCATAAATAGGTGATGCAGTTATTCAGATAAGCCGACTGATCCAGGCTCCCGAAGGAATCACAGGAAATCCTTCTGGCATGGCCGTAGCCGTGAGGCATAATCGGGGCAATGGAAAGGCTGATAAGAATGGGATAACCGGCCCTTTCCTCAGAAAGGCATCTTACAAAATGGCTCATTCCGTAATTGTAAGCCTCCACCCCTGTGGTAATGTCTTTATTATAGAATACACCCTCCCGGCAGCCATGGCCCGTAAAATCTGTCTTTACCAACCTGTACCCCCATTGTATCAGCTTTCCGGTCACATATTCCATATATTCCAGCACGCCGGGATGGGTTGCATCCAGTGAGTAAAGTCCGTCCACCGGCGGAAGCACCTCTCCATGCTCATCCCGCAGCATCAGATCCCGGTACAGATAATTTCCTCCCGTACCCGGCACCTCTTTGTCAAACCAGGGCTCCAGAACAATGAAAGGGCAGAAGTAAGCGCCTGCCTTCTGGTTGTTTGCCCCGGCATATTCCACGGTTTCCTGCATTTTGTTGGTAAAACGTTCCCAGCCCGCATCATAGTCAATATACTGAGTGCCGTCTGCATCGTGGAACGTATCCTGGATGCTCTTCATAAAATCACTGGCTTCTTTGTACTTTTCAAAGGAAATCAAAGGCATCAGCGCCGCAAAGCTGTTCCAGCCAAAGGGCGCGGGCCCCTTCCAGGGCAGCGCAGGCCGGATTGCCGCATTGCAGGCCCCGTAGGTCTTCAGGCCCTCCTGGATGGAATCAAAATACCCCACGAAAATACGAGCGCTCTTTATATTCATCCCGTGCACATAGCCATGGGCTATGCCATTGAGATCCCTGGTATCCTCCGTCGCCGCGCCGCAAACCGCGCGGATGCCTGTTATGCCGCTTCCTTCTTCTGTTTCCGCCAGAAAGCCTGTTTTCCAGTGATCGTGATCCACGGAACCCAAAACCAGCCCCGCTTCGCTGTTTTCTTCATGAAGCGCCGTGAATTCATAGGACATCCGGGCATGTTGGATGGGATAATCAACGAATTTTGCCCATTTGTCATTGTCAAAGGGCGCGGACAGGAAACGGATATCCCCCTCCATATCCAGTTTCCCTTCCTCTCCGGGGCAGAGCGGCGCAATATAGTTGCTCTGTGTTTCCCGGCTGCCAAGCAGCGCGGCGGATACGGTCAGGAAGTCTGCGTAAATACAGAATTCCTGGACCAGTCTCCACTCCTGACCGCCGGAATGGAGGAAGCACACCTTCCGGCAGCGCCCCGGCTCCTCATCGCTCTGTGTTTCCGATATTTCATGCTTCCACAGATCCGTGGTTTTTAAAAGCCTTCCGTCCTTAAGCCTGACGGCCGCGCACATATCCTTAAGAGCTCCCCCCTGAAGCTCCAGTGAATAAGTGCCGCTCTCCTGATCCAGGCATATATTTATTTTATCATTTCCCCTGTTATAAACCATAATTAACCCCCGTAGTAAACATCGTCCGAATGCCTGTTTTTAATCAGGCCTTAACCGCTCCGAGCATAATTCCCTTGACAAAATATTTCTGGATAAAAGGATATACCATAATGATCGGTATGGTCGCCACCATGGTTGCCGCCATCCGGATGCTGTCCGGCGTCACCGTCATTCCGGATTTCGCGTTTGACATCTGCTGGGATACACTCCCTCCCGTCTGATACTGGTTCAGGATTTCCACCAGCACGGATTGCATGGGTTTCAGGCTCTGGGACGATGTATACAGGTAAGCGTCGAACCAGGAGTTCCACTGGTTGACCGCCACAAACAGACCTATCGTCATCAGAATCGGCTTCGCCAGCGGCAGCACCAGCCGGAAAAATACGGTCAGATCCGTGGCGCCGTCTATCTTCGCCGCCTCAAACAGGGATTCCGGCATGGATTCCACATAGGATCTTACCAGTATCATATTGTATACACTCATCATCAGCGGGAAAATAAATACCCAGAAGGTATTCAGCATGTGAATCCCCTTTAACACCATATAGTACGGAACCAGCCCGCCGCCGAAATACATGGTGAAAATAAACAGCAGGTTCCAGAACTTACGCCCTACCAGATCCTTTCTGGACAGTGAATAGGCAAGCATGGAGGTTGCCAGCACTGCTATGGGCGTTCCGATGACCGTCCTTGCCACGCTCACCTTGATGGAGCCAAGGAATGTTTTCTTGGTGAGTATTTCCATATAGCTTGAAAAGCTCAGCTTTCTGGGAAGGAAATACAGCCCTCCGCGGATGGCATCCGTGGCGTCGTTGATGGAAATAATAAAAATATTCCAGAACGGATATACCGTAATAATAGTAACCACGGAGAGAACGATAACCTTAAGGATATCAAGAATCCAGTCTTCCTTGCTTCTATGTCTGATTTTTCTATTTTTCATGTTCTTACCCCCTGCATATCACAGGCTTGCCTGCAATACAGCATTAATCAGTAGTTTGAAGGGAACCTTCAAACTCTCGTCCTCCCTTAAAACAGTGCCGAATCGTTCAGCTTCTTCGTAATTGAATTGGCGCTCAGCACCAGGATAAACGATACAATGGACTTAAACAGGCCAACTGCGGTGCCGTAGGAATACATCCCGTTTTTCATACCATACCGGTAAGCGTAGGTATCAAGCACGTCCGAATAATTCAGGATGGAATCGTTCTGCATCAGCAGCTGCTGCTCAAAGCCTGTATTCAGGATTCCTCCGATGGCGAGAATCAACAGAATACAGATGGTAGGCCTGATTGCCGGAAGCGTGATGTGAATAATCCGCTGCACCCGGTTGGCGCCGTCCACCTCCGCCGCTTCATACTGTTCCTGATCTATGCCTGAAATCGCCGCCAGATAGATGATGGCGTTATAGCCCATGACCTTCCATGTATTGGCGATTGCAATGATCCACCAGAAATAAGGCCCCTTCTGGAAGAACAGGATATCCTCATCCGTAAAATGAAGGAACTGAAGGATATCGTTCACCACACCGTCACCCGAAAGGAAGGTGAGGAAAATATTCGCCGCGATAACCCAGGAAATAAAGTAGGGAAGATAGGATGCGGTCTGCACGAACTTTTTCATCCGCATACTGCGCACCTCATTCAGGAAAATAGCGATCAGGATAGGCGCCGGGAAAGAAAACAGCAGTGTCAGAAGGCTGGTAGCCAGCGTGTTGCGCATAATCATTACAAAATCGTTCTGAAAGAAATATTCAAACCAGTCCACCCCCACAAACGGCGCTCCCAGCAGATCGTGGAAATACCCTTCCGTTGTGGGCGAATAGTTTGTGAAGGCCATGTAAAGCCCGGTCATTGGAGCATAGCATATAAATACAACCCAGACAACGGCCGGCAGCATCAGCAAAAACAGATATCTCTGATTCCACAGTCTGCTTTTCAGCGGTTTTTTAGGCGGCTTCACTGCAGCACTTTTCGCCATATTAATACCCCCTTTTTTTAAGAAACGCGGTTTGTTTAAACCGCGTTTCCAATAGCTTCTTATGTTAATAAGTACCGGCTGTCCTAGTTATCCGCATTCCAGATTTCCATACGCGCTGCGTAATTTTCATTGATTTTCGCTTCTACCTCTTCCAGGCCTGCGGCTTCGCAGTCAGCGAGCATCTGATTATAAATCTTATCCACTTCCTCCGGGGATGCTGCGTTAATCATCTTCGGATAAGCCTGCTTGATGATATCCTGGACTTTCTGTGCCTTCAGGGCTACAGGATCGCTTCCTGTAGGAATCAGATTGTCAAATTCAGCGGTATCCCAATAGGTATTGGTCAGATTCTTATCCGCCCAGGTCGCTGTAATGTCTTTTCTGGACATCTGCATACGGCTGGGAGAACCGTCTTTATGGGTGGAGGCATTTCTTACAAACCAGGTCCATCTGGTAATACCGGTCTCTTCACGGGTCTTATCCAGATTGTTCTGCAGTCCGTCAAGAATTTCTTCGTTGGGTACATAGGTGTCACCGTCCTTTGTCCAGTGCACGCCCTCGATTCCCCATAACATCAGATCCTGACCCTCCTGGCTTGCGCAGTAGTCGATGAATTTCAGGGCGGCGTCAAGGTTCTTACAGTTATTGGTAATGGCAATGGCATCCCAGCCCAGGGAAGAACGCCCGCCCAGTGTTGTCTTATCGGGATCATAGCCATCAGGAACCACTTTATAGGCAAGGTAGTTGGCATCCGGTCCTACGGTGCTGTTCAGGCTGGAATTCGCGGTCCAGGCAGCCCAGTATGCACCGATATATCCCAGAATATTTCCGGTTGACAGCTTCTGGTTAAACAGTTCATCGTTATTGGAAACCCATTCCTTCTCCAGGAGTCCTTCCTCATAAACACCGTTGATAAAATGCATGGCTTCCAGATATCTGGGATCTCTGATTTCCCAGTAAAGCTTTCCGTCCTTTTCATAATAGGTTTTCATACCATACATGCCCAGGATGGCTCCCTTGCTGTCCTGTTCGTCACCAAGGGTCAATGCAAAGGTATTTTTCCCGTCAACCTCAGGATATTTTTCCTTATACTGGCGGAATACCTCCATGATTTCAGATGTGGTAAAGGGTTCGTCACTGTCCGCCCTTTCCTTGCCCACCAGCTCACACATGATATCGTATCTGAGAATAAATCCGCTTACCGGGTCGGGATCCATTCCATACCAGTTGGATAAATAATAGTTCTGTCCGTCAGTCCATCTCGTTTTCTTCAGGGTGTCACCGTACATCTCCTTGACATTAGGCATTTGATCGAGATAATCCGTCAGGTTAACAAGCGCTCCCGCTTCAATATATTTGTTTACAATATCGCTTCCCCTGTCCATCAGTACAATGTCGGGATAGTCCTTGCCGGCCAGCATAAGCGCCAGCTTCTCCGCAGGATCTCCCGTCGGGTTCACCACCTCGATATTGATTCCGGTCCGTTTCATCAGTTCAAGAGCTACGGGATCGTCAAACTGCTTGGAACCCGAGTTCTTATCGAAAAAAGTGAGCGTAGGCGTTTCCCCGCTGTCTGCCACAGATTCCGCTGCGCCTGCCGCGCTCTCTCCCCCCGCTGTTGTTGTGCTGCTGTTTCCGCAGCCGGCAAGCATGGAAACTCCCATTGCCAAGGTCAGAAACATTGCTATAGCCTTTTTCATAGTAACCTCTCCTTCTCTGTAAGATATGTACAATTAATAACTTTTACGTGCTTATAATACGTCGTTTTTAACGATACATACATATTAAAATTTAACACTCCATATAAAAATTACACATTTTTATACCTTTCAGAGAATATTTATATAAAAATATAACAATATGTGTTGAAATTTTACAGTTTATCTTTTTCCCTGCTCCGGACAATAGGCAGTTTTATTAAAACCCGTGTTCCTTCATTTATTTTACTGTACACTTTTACCCCGTAGTCCTGCCCATATTGCAGCTGGATTCGGATGGAAACATTTTTTAGCCCAAAGCCCCTCACCGCAGTCCGGATTTCGGAATTGATTTCCTTTACGGTATTTTCATCCATCCCCACCCCGTCATCTATAATGGTAAATACCATATAATCCGCTTCCTGCTTCAGCGTGACTGCAATATGAAGGACCTCTGTTTCATCCTTCATTGCATGATGAATCGCATTTTCCACAATGGGCTGGAGTATCAGCTTGATAATCAGACAGTCCATCAGATTCTCATCCAGATCACAGGTTATCTGAATGGCATCGCCGAAACGGACCTTCTGTATTTCAAGATAATTTTCAAGGAGCTTCACCTCCTCCCTTACCGTAAGGATATTTTTCCCCTTATTCAGGGAAATCCTGTAAAACAAAGCGAGATGATCCACCATATCGGATATTTCCGAGTTCCCGCTGCGTATGGCCATGGAGGTAATTGAGGAAAGGACATTGTACAGGAAATGAGGGTTGATTTGTTCCTGAAGCAGGTTCAGCTCCGCCGCCTTACGAATCAGCTCCTTTTCATAAATATCCTTAATGAGATGCTTCACCATAAGGCTCATGTCAGAAAAAACCTCCGCCAGAATGCCGATCTCATCTCTGCCTCCGTCTTCAATTCTTTCACCGAATACGCCGTCCTTCATCTTTTCCACGGATTTTGTCAGATCCTTGATCCTGCGTGTAATGAGTATGGAAATAATAGCAGAAAAGACCAGTGACATTCCGATTGCCAGCAGTCCAAACATTATGACATTCTTCACGGAGGTACGGATATTCATTTCCAGCATGGGAACGGAAACAAGGGAAAGTATTTTCCAGCCCTGGGGGCTTGTTACGGAGCTGACCAGCATTTCCTTGCCGTCATAAACCGCCGTGTCACGCCTGTTATTCCCGATTTCTCCCTCATAGCCCTCCAGTATGTCATAGATGGATCGCCCTGTAAGGGACTTGTCCGCACAGGATACCACATGATTTTCCTCATCCAGAATCATCATTTCATCATCCCGGGATACTTCGGAAATCACACCCAGAAGATGCTTCTCATCAATCTCCATGCGCAGGACATTCCGCAGGCTTCCATAGCTGTAATAATCCAGTGAGCGCACCAGGTAAAACACATAATTTCCGTCCTTATTTACTCCGCCCCGCATAAATACCGGCTTTCCATTTTCCGCCCTGGCGCGTCTGTACCACTCCTCCTGTTCGATTTCCTCCGTCACCTTATAGATAAAATAATAATCCTGGGCGATCGTCTGATTGGTGGTATAAATGGAAAAAGTGTTCACATCCGAATTGATAGCCATCATCGTACCGAAATAGTTCTTCAGGTAGTAGTACAGATCCTCATATCCATAATTGGTAAAGTCCACAGAAATCAGATCCTGGACCTGCTTATTCATGAATATCAGTGAGGAAGCGCTTTCATAGCCATCCAGAACCATATCCATGTTGTTGCTGGCCCTGGCAAGGTTTTCCTCCATGTTGCCATAGCTTTGTTCCAGCAGAATTTTTTCCGTATTCGTATAAGCATAGACGCCGAAGCCCACAATGGGCACCAGGGAGGTAATCAGAAAACCGAAAAAGAACTTCCAGCGCAGGGAGATGTTTTTTAATGTCATTTTAAGCTTATTCATTTTTTACTCCTCTTACGTATATAAAAAACGGCTGTTCCCTCCGTATCCTCATCAAGGTACAGACATGAAACAGCCGCATCCGCTCACCCCAGTATTTCCAGCCGGTATTCATTGGGAGACACACCGAAGCGTCTGGCAAATACCGAACAGAAATAAGAACTGTTTTCATAGCCTACCATCCGGCTGATCTCCTTCACCTTGAGCCGCCTGTCCGTTAAAAGCGCGCAGGCCTTTTCCATACGGAATTCCACAATCCATTCATTTATCGTGGTTCCCTCGCTCTCCTTAAACAGGCTTCTGACATAGTTCGGACTCAGCCCGATATCTGAAGCAAGCGCCTCCACGCAGATGGAATCCCCGTAGTGTGCCTCCACATACTGCTTTACACAGCTCACCACATGCTCGTATTTCCGGCTCTCCTCCGCTTTTCTGTCTCCCAGCCTCCTGATTCCTTCCAGTCCGTTTTCCAGACAAAACCTGCGAAGCTCCTCCAGATTCAGCGCCTGATATACGGCAGCTTTCAATTCCGGTTTTCCGGGAAGCCGCGCCTCCTTCTTCCGGGCCGCACAGGCATCATAAATCTCCGACAAAAAGAAGCTCATTTCCTCCAGGATATAAAAACATTTTCTTGGGTTATTATTCAGTTTATCAAAATATTCCAGCAAAAAAACTTCCAGCCTGTCCGCCTTCTTTTCCAGGCACTGGGTATGAAGAAGCTCCTTCATTTCTCCCAGTATCCGGCGGGATACCTCCCTGTTTTCTTCCTCCCCTTCCAGAAGCTTTACCTGCTCCTCCAGCTGCCTGGCGCTTATTACATTTCCGCCCGGCACATAAAAGGCGCGTTCCCGTAGTTCCTCCAGAAACCGGACCGCATCATAAAGCTGATCCACGGACAGCTTTTCGGGATAAAAAATTACGCAGGTATGCAGCCCCAGTTCTTCCAGCCTGGCGCAGATACGCTCTGCGGATTCCCTGAAATCCACGAAATAACGGACCAGATAGTAGGTACCCTTTTTACCCCCCCCCCCCC